>QHUY01000263.1 GCA_003223415.1 Gemmatimonadota bacterium | reverse complement strand
GAGCCCACGCGGATCTACCGATTCGACGACGCCAAGGCGTTCCTGCAAGGCGCCGGGCTCGACGCGGAATTGCTGGCGCGGGAGGTCAACGGCTGCGTGATGGGGGCGTTCGTGCGCGCCCGCAAACCCGCGTGAATAGCGCTCCGTCCGCGAGGTAGCGCCGCGGCGAGCGGCGCCGTATTTCTAGCCACACCTGGACCCTGCGATCCCGTCACCCTCCAGGAGGTGGCACATGAGACGCGCCCACGCCCTGCCGATGTACGCCGCACTGCTCATCGCCCCTTCCCTCGCAGCGCAACAGACCGGCACCGTTTCGGGGACCGTGGTGGCGGTCGAGTCCGGCGCGCCGCTCCCCGGCGCGAGCGTGGTGATCGTCGGAACGGTGCGAAGCGTGCTGACAAACGAGAAGGGACAATATCACCTGAGCGTCCCCCCCGGGGCGCACGGCGTGCGCGCGCGGTTGATAGGCTATGACGCGGCGGAGCAGCGCGTCACGGTGGCGGCAGGGCAGACGGTCACCGCCGATTTCAAGCTGACCGCGACGCCTCTATCGTTGAACGAAGTGGTGGTGGTGGGCGCCCGCACGTCGCGTACCGCCGTCGAGACGCCCGTGCCGGTCGACGTGATCACCTCCCAGGAGGTCGAAGAGACCGGCCAGGGCGAGGTGAACCAGATCCTCGGTACGCTCGCGCCGTCGTTCAACGCGTCGCACCAAACCATTGCCGACGGCTCGGACCACATCAACCCGGCGAGCCTCCGCGGCCTCGGGCCCGATCAGGTGTTGGTGCTCGTCAACGGCAAGCGGCGGCATCCGCCGGCACTGGTGCACGTCAATGGGACGTTCGGCCGGGGCACGGTGGGGGTGGATCTCAACGCGATCCCGGCGGCGGCGATCGAGCGCATCGAGGTGCTACGCGACGGCGCCTCGGCCCAGTACGGCTCGGACGCGATCGCCGGCGTGATCAACCTCGTGCTGAAGCGGCAGACGGACCATGTGGAAGCGAGCAGCACCGTCGGGACGACGCCGGGCGGAGGCGGCTTCTGGGACACGCCGGACCACCACGACGGCGATCAGGTCAAGGCCGACGCCAACTACGGCTTCGCGATCGGGGACCGGGGCTTCTTCAACATCACGGCCGAGTATCTCGACCGAGGGGCCACGAACCGCGCCGCGACCTGGTCGGGTCCGATCTTCGTGACACCCGTGCCGAGCACCCCAGCGGCGTACACCGACTCGTTGCGGAAGATCGACGACGACTCGCTGGCGACGCTGGGTTTGACCCGGGCTCCGTTCACGATGAAGGTCGGTCAAGCCGAAGCGACGTTCGGCACCGCGTTCTTCAACGCGATGGTGCCGCTCGGCGAAAACGCCGAGTTCTACAGCTTCGGCGGGTTTTCCTCGCGCGACGGCCGGGCAGGCGCCTTCTACCGGCTGCCGGACCAGGAGGCGCAGGTCGTGCCGCAGATCTTCCCTTACGGCATGCTGCCGTACATCAACACGGGGATCACGGACCAGTCCATCGGCGCCGGCGTCCGCGGCACGAGTCGCGGCTGGGACGTGGACTTCAGCCTCACCCACGGCCGGAACGACTTCCAGTTCATCATCGACAACACCGTGAACGCTTCGCTCGGCGCGGCGAGCCCCACCACCTTCGACGCCGGGCGCCTGGCGTTCGCTCAGACCACGGGCAATCTCGACCTGGTACGCCCGCTCCAAGTCGGACGGCTCAAGTCGGTGTCGTTCGTTACCGGGGCCGAGTTCCGGCTCGAGGACTACCGCATCGAGGCGGGGGATGCCGCGTCATGGCAGCTCGGCAACGGCGGGAGCCGCCCGGGGATCGACTACGACACCACCGCGGCCGGGAGACCGAAGCAGCCCGGCTCGCAGGGCTTCCCCGGATTCCAGCCTGCCAACGAGGTGGACCGCTCCCGTACCAGCCTGGGCGTCTACGCCGGGCTCGAGAGTCAGCTGACCGACCGGCTCCTCGTCGACGCGGGCGGGCGCTTCGAGAGCTACAGCGACTTCGGGAACACAATCAACGGCAAACTCGCGGGACGCTACGAGATCGTACCGAACGTCGCGGTGCGCGCCGCCGTCAGCACGGGGTTCCGGGCGCCATCGTTGCAGCAATTGTGGTTCAACAACGTCAGCACGCAGTTCGTGTTCGTGAGCGGCGCCCTCGCGCCGCAAAACGTGCTCACGAGCAACAATCAGAGTCGGGTGACCAAGGCGTTCGGGATCCCGGATCTCACCCAGGAGACGTCCGTGAACCTGAGCGCCGGGATTACGGCGCGGCCGCGCCCCAACCTGTCGCTCACCGCGGACCTCTACCGCATCACGATCGACGGCCGGATCGTCCTGACGAGCCAGTTCTCGGCGAGCGACACCGTCGTCAAGCGGATCCTCGCCCCGTTCCAGAGCCAGGGCGTGACCACGGCGCAGTTCTTCACCAACTCGGTCGATACGCGGACCACCGGCCTCGATCTCGTCGCGGCCTACGCGCGCGGCCTCGGTCGTGGCGCGCTGACTCTGACCGGCTCGGCGAACTTCACCAAGACCGAGGTGGTCCGGGTCAACGTCCCGCAAGCGATGGCCGACACGTTCCGCACCGGTCTCACGACGATTCAGAACCGGATCTTGAACCGCGAGGATCGCAACCGCCTCGAGGATGCGCTGCCTCGCGCGAAGGGCTCGCTCGCCGCCCGGTACGGGCTCGGGCGGTTCGCAGGCCTCGCGCGGGCCACCTACTACGGCGCCATCCAGTACCACCATCCGACCGACCCGACACTGGACGAGCACTTCGGGGCGAAGACGCTGTTCGACCTCGATCTGTCGTACGAGCTGGCGGGCGGGGTACGCCTTGCCGTCGGCGCGAACAACCTCCTCAACACTTATCCCGACCCGCAGGTGCACCCCGTGAACCAAAGCTTCGGCCGCTTTGTGTACAGCCGGCGGGTCACGCAGTTCGGGATGAACGGTGGATTCTATTACACACGGCTGCAGGTAAGCCTGTAGGAGCCGGCCTAGATCCCCTCGCGCAGCTGCCGCAACACGTACTCGAGGATGCCCCCGTGGCGGTAGTACTGCAGCTCCTGCGGCGTGTCGATCCGCACCGTCGCCTGGAACTGCACCGTTGAGCCGTCGGGCCGGGTCGCCCGCACCGTCAGCTCCCGTCCGCGTGGGAACCCTTCCGCGAGCACGTCGCCGAGCCCGGTCAGGTCGAAGGTTTCCTTGCCGCTCACGCCGAGCGTTTCAGGACTCTGGCCCGCTTG
>QHUY01000051.1 GCA_003223415.1 Gemmatimonadota bacterium | reverse complement strand
CGGGCGAGATTACCCAGGGGGGTTTGAAGGAACAAGTGGTAATGGGTGGTCATGCAGCAGTAGGCGAAGACCTCGACCTGCCAGCGGCCGTGAATGTCCTGGAGCAGGTCGAGGAAGCGGTGGTGATCGGCGTCCCCAAGGAAGACCCGCCGGCGTTGCAGGCCGCGGTTCATGACATGGTAGTAGGCACCGGGGAATTGGACGCGCAGCGGTCGAGCCACAGTGCGAGCCTACGCGCATCGTGACCGGCGAGCAACTAGGGAAGGGAAGGATGGCCCGGACGAGCCAGGGGAATTGACCCACTTGGGCCATGGTTAAACAGGACTTTAGGCCGACCTGTGCTATGTCAAGACTTGACCCCTTTCGAAAGGGTGATAGATGCGCGCGGCGCTCCTCTACTGCGAGGCCAATCTAGCCTATCTGTGTGCGTCCGTCGTTTGGGGAAAGGGGTCAAGTCTTGACATAGCACAACTCTGGCTGACAGCCGTCGGTTGCCTCCACCCACGAGTTCGGACCGCCGTGTCGGATCAACTGACAAAGTCTCGCGCCATTTGATTGAAGCCTCTCTGCTAGCAGACGCGAGTACCGAATCTGAATCCGTGACTCGAGCCAAAGCAGGGGATTTCTTCGGCCCTGGGAGGGCCTCGCGATGATACTTTTGCCGGTCCCGCCAGGCGGTCTCGCAATCTCCGTTGAGGGGGTCTCACGTTTATAATGAGCTTACGATGGTCGTGCCTCGAGCGTTGATGGCTCGTCTGAAAGAGATCGTCGGACCCACCTACGTGCTCACCCGCCCGGAAGATGTGGTCGTCTACGAGCAGGATGCGTTTCTCGTGGCCCGCGCCCTGCCCGACATCGTCGTCCTGCCCGGTTCCACAGCCGAGGTCGCCGGGGTAGTGCGCCTGGTACATGAGGCCGGCGTCCCCCTCGTCGTGCGGGGCGCAGGGACGGGGCTCAACGGGGGTTCGATCCCGATCGCGGGCGGTGTGATGCTGGTCCTCACACGAATGAACCGCATCGTGGAGCTCGATCCGCGCAACCGGCTGGCGGTGGTCGAGCCCGGGGCCATCAACGTCGACGTGACCGCGGCGGCCGCGCAGCACGGATTGTTCTATGCGCCCGACCCGGGCAGCCAGACCGTGTCCACCATCGGCGGGAACGTCGGGAACAACGCCGGTGGACCGCACTGCCTCTCGTACGGCGTGACAGGCAACCATGTGCTGGCGATGGAGGTCGTGCTGGCGTCGGGTGACGTCACGTGGGTTGGCAGCCGCAGCGCCGACCATCCCGGCTACGATCTCTGCGGGGTGGTGGTGGGATCAGAGGGGACTCTGGGGGTGGTCACGGCAATCGTCGTCAAGTTGTTGCGGAAGTCCCAGGCGGTGCGCACGCTGCTGGCGGCATTTGAGACCATCGACGACGCATCTCAGACTGTTTCCGAAGTCATCGCCGCGGGGATCGTGCCGACGGCCATGGAGATGATGGACGGCGTGGTGATGGCGGCCGTGGAAGCGGCGATCCACGCCGGCTACCCACAGGATGCCGGGGCGGCGCTGCTGATTGAAGTGGAGGGGCACCCCGAATCGCTGCCACGACAGATGAAGCGGATCGAGGAGATCTGTCGCGCACACGCGCCGCGGATGCTGCGTACGGCCGCCAGTGAACAAGAGCGGTTACTGTTATGGAAGGGCCGGAAGGAAGGGGCCGGCGCGCTGGGACGGTTGGCGCCGTCATACTACCTGCATGACGGTGTCGTCCCCCGCGCCAAGCTCCCCGACGTCATGCGCAAAGTGGTCGAAGTAGGGAAAGCGTACGGCTTGTCCATCGGCAACTTGTTCCACGCCGGGGATGGCAATCTGCACCCGATCATCCTCTTCAACCCCCGCGAGCCGGGAATTATGGACAAGGTGGTCCGGGCAGGCGAGGAGATCCTTCGCGCCTGCGTGGAAGCCGGGGGCACCATCACAGGCGAACATGGGGTGGGAATCGAAAAGCGGGAGTACATGCGCTGGATGTTTTCCGACGCCGACCTGATGGCGATGCAGCGTGTGAAACGGTCGTTTGATCCGGACGGCATCATGAATCCCGGGAAGCTCCTGCCCGTCGGGGAGCGCCCCGATGTGACGGTCAGGCCGGCGATGGCGGCCGGGATGTGGACCTGATGAAAACGAGACTACGGGACCAGGTGACCATGGGACCAAGGTACCAGCAGGCAGGCGAATTGGTGGCTCGCCTGGTACCCTGGTACCCGGGTTCCCTGGTTCCTAATCTGCGGCTGCGTGCCTGACTACTTCCATGAATAGAGATAGCTTGGTGCGCGAGCTCCGACAGATCGTGGGCGACGAGTACGTCCTGGTCGAGAAAGAGGACGTGATCGTCTATGAGCAGGACGGCTCTATTATGCAGGTGCTGCCGGAGGTGGTCGTCCTGCCCGGGAGCACCGAGCAAGTCGCCGGCGTCGTCAGAGCGGCGCGGCGGGCCAATGTCCCGATTGTCCCACGCGGGTCAGGCACCGGGCTGGCCGGCGGCGCCGTGCCGGCCGAGGGTGGGGTCGTGATCTCACTGGCGCGGATGAACCGGGTCCTTGAGTGCGACCTCCGCAACCGCATCGCCGTGGTCGAGCCCGGCGTCATCAATCTGGATGTCACAAAGGCGGTGGCCGCCGGCGGGTTCTTTTTCGCGCCCGACCCCAGCAGCCAGGCAGCCTGCTCGATCGGCGGAAACATCGCCAATAATTCGGGGGGGCCGCACACGCTGGCGTATGGCGTGACGACCAATCACGTGATCGAGATCGAGGTGGTGCTGGACGACGGCCGCGTGGTCTGGCTGGGCGGTCGCGCGCCGGATCCTCCCGGCTACGACCTGTGCGGCGCGTTTGTGGGCTCCGAGGGGACGCTGGGTATTGTGACCAAGGCCGTGCTGCGGTTGATGCGGAGCCGGGAATCGGTGCGCACGCTGTTGGCCATCTTCGACCGCATGGATGCCGCCACGCAGACGGTCGTGGACATCACCGGAGCCGGGATCGTCCCGGCTGCCCTGGAGATGATGGACCGTCTCACTATCGAGGCGGTGGAAACCGGGGCGCCGGTCGGATATCCACGCGATGCCGACGCCGTGCTGCTGGTCGAGCTGGAAGGAGTGCGCGAATCCACGGAGCGCGGCGCCCGTGTGGTCCAGGAGATCTGCGTGCGACGCGGGGCGCGCGGAGTGCGCGTGGCCCAGGACGACGCTGAGCGACTGCGGCTGTGGAAGGGCCGCAAGGGCGCCTTCGGCGCGCTGGGTGCGCTGGCACCCAACTACTACGTGCAGGACGGGGTGGTCCCGCGCAGCCGGCTGCCCGAGATCATGCGGCAGATCGCCGACATCAGCGCCAGATACCATCTGCGCATCGCCAACGTGTTTCACGCCGGCGACGGCAACCTGCATCCCAACATCCTCTTTGATATCCGGATCCCGGGAGAGCTGGACAAAGTCATCGCCGCCGGCGAGGAGATCCTGCGGGCCTGCGTCGCCGCCGGTGGCAGCATCACCGGGGAGCACGGGATCGGCCTGGAGAAGAAGGCATACATCGGCATGCTGTTTTCCGACGTGGATCTGGACGCGATGGCGAAAGTGCGTAAGGTGTTCGATCCCGACGGCCGCTTCAACCCGGCGAAGATGTTCCCGACCCCGATCACCTGCGCCGAGATGCGCCGCGCCCCGGCGAAGATCCCGGCCGGCCTATGGATCTAGCTGACGCGGTCGGGCAGTCGAACGGTCGGGCAATCGCGGAGCGACGATGACGCAAGAGACGGGGGAAACTATGCTGCAGTCACGCGACCGCGCGACCGCCGGACCGCGCGACCGCGTGGTGTTGAACCTGCCCGAGCTCGACCAGTGTGTGCATTGCGGGCTCTGTTTGAACCACTGTCCGACCTACCGCGTCACCCATCTGGAACCTGAGTCTCCCCGCGGGCGCATCCATCTAGTCCGCGCGGTGGCCGAGGGGCGCATCGAAGCTCTGGATCCCGCGCGGGGGACGCCCAACGAGCGGTTCGCAGAACACATCTACTTGTGTCTGATGTGCCGCGCCTGCGAGACCGCATGTCCGTCGGGCGTGCAGTTTGGCCGCATCGCCGAAGCAGCGCGTGAGGTACTGGGGCCGCCGGGATCTCCTATGGCCCGGAGGCTGGCCCGGCTCGCGTTCACGCAGGTGTTCCCGTTTCCCCGGCGATTGCGGTGGCTCGCCTCCGCCCTGCGCCTGTACCAGCGATCGGGCCTCCAGCGGGTGATCCGCCTCATGCTGCCCCGCCGCTTGCGGGAGATGGAGGCGCTGCTGCCGACCGTGCCCTCACGGTTCTTCGCCCCTGAAGCCGATCTGCCGGCGATCGGGAAGCGACGGGCCAGGGTGGCGCTGCTGTCAGGCTGCGTGATGAGCACGCTGTTTGGCGAGGTGAACAATGCCACCGTGCGTGTGCTGCGCCGCAACGGATGCGACGTGGTGGTGCCCCGAGGCCAGGTCTGCTGCGGGGCACTCAACGTGCACAACGGGGAGACGACGGCCGCGCGACGCATGGCCCGGCGCAACATCGACGTCTTTCTCGATGCCGGGGTCGACGCGGTGATTGTCAACGCAGCCGGCTGCGGCGCCGCCATGAAGGAATATGGCCATCTGCTGCGCGACGACCCCGACTACGCGGAGCGGGCGGCACGGTTCGCGGCGCTGGTGAAGGACGCCGGGGAGTTTCTCGCCGGGCTGGGACTGGTCCCTCCCTCCGGCCGGATCGAGATGACGGTGACCTATCAGGACCCCTGTCACCTCGCCCACGGACAGAAAGTGCGCGCACAGCCGCGCCAGCTGCTGGCCGCGATCCCCGGGCTGCATCTGGTTGAAATGGAGGGCGCCGACCGGTGCTGTGGGAGCGCTGGGATCTACAACATCACGCATCCCGAGATGTCCAAGGAATTGCTGACAGAAAAGATGGCTGCCGTCGGCCGCACCGGCGCCGAGGCCGTGGTCGCGCCCAACCCGGGTTGCATGCTCCAGCTGCGCTTCGGGGCACAGCGGTACGGACCGGCGCTCCCCGTCTTCCATCTGATGGATCTGCTCGATCGAGCCTATGAGGCGAAAACAGACTGCTGACTTGTGACTCAGGAGGCTGTTCATGGAATGCACCGTACACAAACTCGTGGCGGACATAGCAGTGCTGGCGGACCGGCAGGTGCTCTTGGTCCGGTACAAGGACACCCGCAGCTATGACGGCCAGCAAGGGTGGTTTCTGCCCGATGACTACCTGATGTTCGTCGAGCACCCGGACGAGGCGGCCGCGCGCATTCTGCGCGAACAGGTCGGGATGGCCGCGCCCCGGATCACGCTGGATCACATCGAGTCCTTCGGCGGGGGCAAGACCGCCTGGCATCTGATTTTCCATTATAAAGCGACGCTGCGGGACGCGCTGCCGGCGACGGCCGGGACCAACGTGCTGGCGGCGCAGTGGTTCCCGCTGCACGCCCTCCCGGCCTCGACCGAGGTGGCCCACGAGGGGTGGGCGCTCGATGTGCTGCAGCGCATGCAGGGACGATCATAGGCATCTCGCTCCGCGCGAGAGATGACCATCGACGCTGACCGGCTGGCGAACAGGCTGGAGGGAGCGCTGGGGTCGGCCGTGCAGCGGGATCCGGCGACGCTGCGTGCGCACGCGGTGGACGGTCTCGTCCCGCACATCCGCTGTGCGCCGGAGGACACCAGCCAGCTCTCCGCAGCGCTGAGGATCTGTGGTGAATCCGGGGCAGCCGTGATCCCCTGGGGTGGAGGTACGGCCATGCACTGGGGGAACCCGCCGACGCACGCCGACGTGGTCGTCAGTCTGGAACGCCTGAACCGCCTGGTCGAGCACGACGACGCCAACCTCACGGCGACCGTGCAGGCCGGGATGTCCGTGGCCCCGTTGCAGGACCTCCTCGCCGCCCGGCGGCAGTTCCTGGCGATCGACCCGCCGGATCCGCGGCACTCTACGATCGGCGGAACCGTCGCCGCCAACATCAACGGGCCACGGCGTCTGGCATACGGGGGCGTGCGCGATCTGGTCATCGGGATGAAAATGGTCCTGGCGAGCGGCGAGCCAATCAAAGCAGGTGGGAAGGTCGTCAAGAATGTGGCGGGTTACGATATGTGCAAGCTTTTCGTAGGTTCGCTGGGCACGCTGGGGATCATCACCGAGGTCACGTTCAAGATGGCGCCGCTGCCCGAGACCTTCGGGACCATCGTGGCCCGTGGGTCTCTCGCCCAGGCGGCGCACCTGATTGATGCGTTGTTCGCCTCCGCGCTCACGCCCGCCGCTGTGACCGTCGTCGGCGGCGACGTCGCCACGGCTGCCGGACTTGAGGCCGCCGAGGCGAGTCTCGCGATCTGGGCTGAAGGGTTCGAGGAGGCTGTGGCCCGCCACGTCCGGGACATCCAGACGATGGCGGGGCAACTCGGATTAGCGACAGAGATGCTCGACGGTGTTGCGCATCACAGGGTGTGGGAGACGGTGCGCGACTTCGGCGCGGACGGAGCATCGCCCGCCGTCTTTCGTGTCAGCGTCCCGCTGGCTGCGGTGACAGGAGTGCTCGCCGTGGCCTTGGGTGTGACCGCGGGGAGGCCGCTCCGGTACGTCGCTCACGCAGGCACGGGGACGGTGTGGCTTGCGCTCGACGACCCCGGCCTGGTGGCCGCGTGGTTCCCTCGTTTGGTCGCGCTGGCGCAGGAGTATCACGGGCACGCGGTACTCGTGGCCGCGCCGCCCGCAGTGAAGCAGACAGTGGACGTGTGGGGACCGCCTCCACAGGCGCTGGCGTTGATGCAGGAACTGAAGCGTCAGTTCGACCCCCGCGGCGTGCTCAATCCCGGCCGGTTCGTCGCCAGGATCTAGCAGCATGTCCAACCGTCTCATCCTCTCGCTGGCGATCCACAACCACCAGCCGGTGGGGAACTTCCCGCACGTCTTCGAAGCCGCGTTCCGTCAGGCGTATCTGCCAATGGTGGAAGCGCTCGAGCGGCACCCCCGTATCCGCGTGGCCATGCACTACAGCGGGCCGCTGCTGGATTGGCTGGAGGGATCCCAGCGCGAGTTCTTCCCGCGCCTGAGGGCGCTGGTCGCCGGCGGCCAGGTGGAACTGATGACCGGCGGTTACTATGAACCGATCCTCGCCATCATCCCTGACCCGGACAAGGACGGGCAGGTGCACATGATGACGGACTACCTGAGGCGGCGATTCCACGCTCGAGCCACCGGCTTCTGGCTGGCCGAGCGGGTATGGGAGCCGCACCTGGCCAAACCGCTCGCCGCCGCCGGCGTGGACTATATCATCGTGGACGACACTCACTTCACGGCCGTCGGCCTCCGCGAGGACGAGCTCACCGGCTACTTCGTGACCGACGAACAGGGTGCGACCGTGAAAGTCTTCCCGAGCCGCAAGCGGCTGCGGTATCTGATTCCCTGGCAATCGGCCGACGACGTCTTGGCCTATCTGCGTTCCGCCCTGCGCGTCGCGGGCGGGACGGGCCGCGATCCTGTGCTGGTGATGGGCGACGATGGTGAGAAGTTCGGCTTGTGGCCCGGGACTTTTGCGCTGTGCTGGGAGCAAGGCTGGGTGGAGTCATTCTTCCGCGCGGTCGAAGCAGCTGAGGAGTGGTTAGTCACGATGCCGCCGGGCGAAGCGGCGGCGATGCCTGCGGCGGGTCGAGTCTATCTGCCCACGGCCTCCTACGAGGAGATGATGGAGTGGTCCGGCGGATTCTGGCGCCAGTTCCTGGTGAAGTATCCCGAGATCAATACCATGTACCAGCGGATGCTCCGCGCCAGCCGAAAGGTGCATGCGATGCGTCCGGGACCCCGACGGCGTCTGGCGCTCGTTGACCTCTGGGCCGGGCAGTGCAACTGTCCCTACTGGCATGGGGTCTTCGGCGGCATCTACCTGCCCCACATCCGGCGCGCGACCTTCGGCCGTCTCATAGCCGCCGAGGCGCGGGCAGACCGCGCCCCGCACCGCATGGTGCGTGGTCAGGGCCGGCCCGTTGGGAGCACCATCGCCGACCTCGACGGCGACGGCGCAGCCGACGTGGAACTCGTCTCGCCGGCCATGCTACTTGTTGTAGATCCTGACGAGGGCGGTGGGGTGGTGGAGTGGCACTGGCGGGCGGAACGGATCAACCTCACGAATGTGGTGTCGCGCCGGCCGGAGGCCTATCACCGGCAACTCCTGCAGCACCCGTCCGATGCACCGGCGCCGGAGGCTGAGACGATCCACACCGGGCGCGTGCGGGTCAAGGAGCCGGGGTTGGATCGTCTGCTCGTCTACGACCGCTACCGCCGTGCCGCATTCCTCGACCACCTGCTGGGCCCGCAGGTTACGGTTGATGCCTTTGCCCGCAACGAGTATCAAGAACTCGGCGATTTCCTCACAGGGTCGTACCGGCCCGCGGTCTCCCGATCCCGCGACGCCGTCGCGGTCTCGCTGAGCCGTGACGGCAGTGTCGAGCTCGTTCGGCCGCTGCCGCTGCGCGTGGAAAAACGACTCACGGTGGACGCCCGGAGGTCCGAGCTCCGCGCCTTCTACCGGCTGCACAATCCCGGTGACGCCCACGCCGCCGTGCGCTTCGGCGTGGAAACCGTGTGGGCGGTGACCGATCCGGGTGCGCGTCTGTGGATTGATAACCAGGTGGCCCCCGCCCGCGAGACCAGGGCGCGGCCGCGCGCGCACGAGGTCCGGTTCACCGACTGGGGATGGCGCGGGGCCGTGTCGCTGCGCATCCCTGAGGGGGAGGTGTGGGTGCACCCGCTGGAGACCGTGTCGAACTCCGAAGCCGGGTTTGAGCGGATCATGCAGGGCGTCGTCTGTCTGTGCCTGTGGCAGATCACGCTCGACCCGCAGCGCGCGTGGGAGGCCACCCTCGTGTGCGAGCTAGGGATAAAGGGATAAGGGGTTAGGGGGATAATGGAACTCCGCAGTGTCGTTTGGGAGGAGGGATCGTAGTGACTGTTCGCAGCCGAGGATCGCAGGCCGGACTCGGTGCTGTCGCCTGGATCATCATCGTGGTTCTGATGATCGTGCTGGCCGGCGGCCTCTTCTACTACACGCGTCGCACGGGTACCCTCCCAGGGCAGAAGCTTGGGGGGACGGTGACGGTGCTGGGCGTGTGGGGCGGGAATGAGCTAGAGAGTTTCCTGGCGATGCTGAAGCCATTCGAAAGCCAATACGGCGTGAAGGTACAGTTCGAGGGAACCCGCGATCTCAACGCCGTGTTGACGACGCGCCTCGAGGGCGGCAACCCCCCGGACCTCGCCGCCCTGCCCGGGCCCGGACAGATGGCGGAGTTTGCGCGGGCCGGCAAGCTCGTGCCGTTGAACTCGGTGCTCGAGCTCGGCGCGATGAAGGCGCAGTATGCGCAGAGCTGGATCGACCTGGGTGCCGTGGACGGCAAGGTGTACGGGATCTTCGTCAAGGCAGCGTTGAAGGGACTGATCTGGTACAATCCCAAGGCGTTTGTCGCCGCGGGATACAGCGTGCCCTCGACGTGGGATGAGTTGCTGGCGCTCACGGACCGGGTCGCGGCCGACGGCAAGACAGCCTGGTGTATCGGTCTGGAGAGCGGCGCCGCCAGCGGCTGGCCGGCGACCGACTGGATCGAGGACATCGTGCTGCGCACGGCGGGCCCGGACGTCTACGATTCCTGGTACCGTCACGAGATCCCCTGGACGGATCCGGCTGTCAAGCGCGCGTGGGAACTCTTCGGCAAGATCGCCACCACGGCGAAATACGCCTATGGCGGAGCCGACGGCGTGCTGGCCACGAACTTCGGCGAGTCGCCGTTTCCGATGTTCACCGATCCGCCGGGCTGTTACCTGCACCATCAGGCCACCTTCATTCAGGACTTCATCCAGAAGCAGTTTCCAAACCTGAAACCCGGCGAGGACTTCGATTTCTTTGCCTTCCCGCCCATCGATCAGGGGGTGCCGAAGGCGGTGGAGGCCGCCGGTGATCTGTTGGGGATGTTCCGGGACACGCCCCAGGCGCGCCTTCTGATCAGGTACCTGACGACGCCGGAGGCGCAGGCGATCTGGGTGAAGCGCGGAGGTTCGTTGTCCCCCGACCGCAAGGTCAGCCTCGATGCCTACCCCGATCCCCTGAGCCGGCGCGCGGCGGAGATCCTGACTTCCGCCGAGGTGGCGCGTTTCGACGCCAGCGACCTGATGCCGGAGGCCGTCAACGCCGCATTCTGGAGGGGCACCCTGGACTACGTGCGGGCTCCGTACCGACTGGATGCAATTCTGTCGAACCTGGAGCGGGTGGCACAAGAGGCGTATAAGTAAGAAAGACGGAAACGCGGGAACGGGGAAACGCGGAAACGAGATACCTAGCATCGAGAGAGATGAGCATGAGAACCGAGGAGCCGGCAGTCCGCCGGCTCCCCGTGCATCATGCCACACTCGTTCTGGTCAGCGCATCATCGCCTTCTCGTATGATTGGGCGGCGGCGTCCCAGTTCACGACGTTCCACCAGGCCTTGATGTAGTCTGCCCGCCGGTTCTGATATTTGAGGTAGTAGGCGTGCTCCCACACGTCGAGACCGAGGACGGGTTTGTTCCCCTCCATGACCGGGGGGTCCTGGTTTGCGGTCGAATAGATCTTGAGCTTTCCGCTGCGATCCAGCGCCAGCCAGGCCCATCCGGATCCAAATCGTGAAGTCCCCGCCTGCGTGAACTGCTCCTTGAACGTGTCGAGGCTGCCGAAACCGGTTTTGATGGCGTCCGCCAGCCTGCCCTTCGGCTCCTTGCTGCCCCCCGGGGCAATCCAGCGCCAGAATAAGCTGTGGTTGAGATGCCCTCCGCCGTTGTTTCGCACCGGCGTCTGCACCTCCGTGGGCAGGTCGGACAGGCTGCTCAACAGATCTTCCACCTCTTTCTTGTGAAATGCGGCGTGCTTTTCCAGCGCCGCATTGAGGTTGTTCACGTATGCCGCATGATGCTTGGAGTAGTGGATCTCCATCGTCTGGGCGTCGATGTGCGGCTCCAGCGCAGTGTAGGCGTAGCCCAGCTCGGGCAGCTTGAACGGATATGGCATGCTTCGTTCCTCCCTCTCTCGTCTCAGGATGAGACGCAGTGGTCTACCTCCCAGTTTCCGCGCTCATGCCTTGCGATGTCAACTCCTCGCGGCGTGGAGCACACTCTTTTGAGTGCTCTGGTCTCATCCTTTGATCGCACCGGCCAGGATCCCACGGACGAAAAACTGCTGTAACGCGAAGAACACCACCATCGGCAACGCCATCGAGATGAACGCGGCCGCGCTCAACAACTGCCAGTTTTGTCCCAGCGAGTTCACCAGGTTGCTGATGGTGACCGTCATCGGCGCCACCGCCGGCGTCCCACCCACATAAATCAGCGCCACCAGCAGGTCGTTCCATACCCACAGGAACTGGAAGATCGCGAGCGACGCCATCGCCGGAATTGAGAGCGGCAGCACCAGGCCAAAGAACACCGCCAGCGGGCGAGCGCCGTCGATCGATGCCGATTCCAGCACATCTCTGGGCAGGGCGCCCATGAAGTTGCGCAGCAGGTAGATGGCAAACGGGAGGCCGTAGCCGGCATGGGCCAACCACACGGCCGGGAATGTGCCGACCAGCTTGAATGCGGTGAACAGGCGCAGGACGGGGATCAGCGTCATCTGGAGGGGAATTACCAGTGAGCCGACCACGAGTGTAAACAGTGGTTCGCGGCCCCGAAAGCGCATCCAGGCAAAGGCGTAGGCGGCATAGGCTGCCACCATGATCGGGATGACGGTGGCGGGGATCGTGATGATCAGGCTGTTCAGGAAGCTCCGTTCCATGTTGTACGCGCTCAAGACGGCCCGGTAGTTCTCGAGGGTGAACTGGTACGGTGGTGCCAGCGCCGACCACCAACCGCTGATCGCCGCCAGCCGCGGCGGCCGGAAGGAACTCACCAGCAGTCCTACCGCGGGCACCAGCCAGAGCAGGCACAGTCCCACGACCACGGCGTGCAGCGGCACCCGGCGCGCTCGCGCGCGCCACAACTGCCGGCTCCTCGGACGGGGCGGAGAGGCGGCGGCTTCGACCATCAGATTAGCGCAAGGCTTCCTGGGCGCGGAAGCGCCGGATGTTGGCGATCATCACCGGCACGGTCGCCACGAACAACAACACCGCGATGGCGCTGGCCCGACCGAAATGGTGAATGTTGAACATCTCTTTGTACATGCGGTTGGCGATGACTTCGGTGTTGAAGTTGCCGTTCGTCATGACATAGACGATGTCGAATGCCTTGAGCGCAAGGATCACCAGCGTGGTGGTGACCACGAGGATGGTGGAACTGAGCGTGGGGAGGATAATCCGCCAGAAACCCTGCCACTCCGTGGCACCATCCACCCGCGCTGCCTCCAGCAATTCGGCGGGGATCCCTTTCAGAGCGGCTGAGAGGACGACCAGGCAAAAGCCTACCCAGATCCACACCCCGACGGCGATGAGGGCGAAGTTGTCGGTGAGCAGGTTCACGAGCCACCCTACCGGCCGGAACCCGGGGAGAGCCGCAGTGAGGAAGGCGTTGAGCAGTCCGATCTGGCTCGCTCCGGCCGGACGGAACTCATAGACGAATTTCCAGATCACGCCGGCGGCGACGGAGGAGATGGCCATCGGCAGGAAGATCACCGACTTGGCTAGTGACTCGTACCGGACTCGGTCGACAAGCACCGCCAGCAGCAGGCCGGCGCTCACCGTGATGCCGGTGAAGAACACGAGCCACAGCAGATTGTTGCGCACGGCGAGGAGCATCTCGTGATTGGTGAGGACAAACAGATAGTTGTTCACCCCCACGAACGCCGCCGATCTCGCGTCCAGCATACTGAGATACACGGTGTGCAGCGCAGGGTAGATGAGGAAGACACTGAGCAGGCACAGCGCCGGCGCCAGCCACAGCCACGGGCGCAGTATCCGCTCCCATCGGGCCGCAATTCGCTCCAGAATGCCCTCGATCACGACGGCGTAGCCGAGCTGCGCCGCCGGGACGCCGATGAGGGCGACGATGGCCAAGACGACAGGATCGTTCACGCGTGCAGCAGCGTCACCATCAGGGCCAGGTGTTCGGCCAGGTCACGGGTGATGAGAAAGCGCTCACGCACATACTCGCGCCCGTGGTGGCCCATCTGGCTGGCCAGCGCCGGATTGTGCAGGAGGTAGCGGACGCGATAGGCACAGCCCTCCACGGAGGTCACCGTGTATCCCGTGACGCCCTCGATAATCTGCTCCGTAATTCCTCCGGCATGCCCGCCGATTACCGGTTTCCCCTTCCACATCCCCTCGGCCACGGTCAGGCCGAACCCCTCGCGCGTGGACTTTTGCACGATGATGCTCGCCGCCCGCTGCAGCGCGTTGACCTCGTAGTGAGCGGCGGGCGGCAGGACCAGGATGTGGATGTCTGCGTCGCCCTGGGCGGCGGCCATCACCTCCGCCAGGACCTGCGCCCCCTCCGGATCGTCGTCTGCCGGGCCGCCGGCCAGCACCAGCCGGCAGTCGTCGTGCTTTTTCACCAGGCGGTAGGCGTTGATGACTCCGACGGGATCTTTGAACCGGTCGAAGCGCGAGACCTGGAGCAGGATCGGCTTGTCGCGCGGCACGCCCAGACGGTCCAGCGCCGCCGCCACCTCCTCCGCGGTGAGATCCCGGTTTTTCTCAGACAGGGGATCGATGCTGGGATGGATGAGGTACTGCGGGATGGGCAGCTGCTGCGCGAACTCCGGCAGGGAGAAGATCGCGCCGTCGTACCGCGTGACGAACTGCCGCAGGAACGCCCAGGCCCGCCGCTGTGGTCGCGAGGCGTCGATATGGCACCGCCATATCCATCGCCCACCCTCGCGTCCGGTCCCAGCCGATGCCGGGCGGCGCGTGAAGACGATCAGCGCGGCCGGCTGCGGATCGTGGATGATGACGACGTCACTGTCGAGGTGAAGACGCGCCGCGTTTTCACGGTTCGTCTCCAGATAGGCCGCGAGCATCTCGGCGGTGAAGGCCTGCTCCTGCCCCTGCAGCGCATTGTGCAGGCTCTTCGTGACACGGAAGAACTCCTCGGCGCCGGAAATGACGTCCCATCTCACGGGAACGCCTAGTTCCTCGAACAGGGGGACGTACCGGCTGAGCATCTCGGCCACGCCCCCTCCCACGCGGGTGGAGTTGACGTGCAGCAACGACCGGCCGCGGACGCGGCCGGCGAGCCGCCGGAGCAGATCGATGGTCTGGGGCGGGACGACCCGCCGGTAGTCGTCGAGGTGGATGGCCTCAGGCACCGTGGACTCCCAGCGCCTGGTCGCAGATGGCCAGCAGTTCCGCCCGCATCCCATCCAGGCTGCTCATGGACGGGTGGAGCGCTCGCACGCGGTCGGCGACGTCGTGGCGGCCCAGGGCGTCCAGCCACCGCAGCGGATCGGCCTCAGGCCGCCGGCGGGCCGGTTCGTAGAAGTGATAGTAGATGGCGCTGCCATCCACGCGCGCCAACCCGTCGCGGAACTCCTCCAGCGTAGTAGCCCTCGCTGTGGCGGGCACGTCGATCAGCGTGGACCGCATGAAGTGGAATGGCTCCCCAGTGTCCACCCGGGGCACCGTCCCTCGCGACCCCAAGTGTGCGTCGATCACGCTGATCAGATCGGCACGCAGCAGCTCGACGTCGCCGAAGTCAAACGGGTCAACGACCGCCAGCCGCTCGCCCAGGACGCGGTCGCGCACCTGGATCGCCGCCCATGTGGCAAAATCGTTGGGGTATAGTGCGCTCAGGTAGCGGCTGCGCAGGAAGTAACTGCGGGTGTGATAGTACAGCGAGTCCGCCGGCGCGTCCTCGATACCGGCCAGCAACTCGCGTTCGTCCCACGCCACGCGGCCGAGCATTTCCCGGAGCTCCAGGCATGCCACGAACTCGAACGGCTGGACCGCGCCCTCCGAACTCATGCGTGTCCCGACGCACTCTCTACCAGCAGGCGATCCGTGTTGAACTGCAGTCGCGTCCCGACGACTCGCATCTGGTCGCCGTCCTCCGGCGCGCGCGCGGACCGCGCCAAGCGGTAGAAGCGGTTTTGCGCTTCCCAGAGGTCCAGGTTGAGGCCCATCGCGCCGGCGAGATCCAGGAGCTCACCGGCCCGGCGCAGGCGCTCTGCCGCCGGCAAGGTACTTCCCAATACTGCTTCGAGCCGTCGACGCAGCCGTGGTTCAAATCGATCGGCGCGCACCTCGCGGCCCCACGACCGCAGCTCCTGCACCAGAGTAACCGCGCGTGGGGTGAGCGGGGCGTCCAGGGGCGCGTTCAACTCGGTCTCCAGGTCGCGGGTGAGCACGACCACAGCCGCCATGACCATCTCCGGAGGAAGAGGCGCCTGCGCGTCACGCAGATAGTCCATCAGCCCGCGGTTCTCCTGGTACACACGCCGGTAGGTCTCATCCAGGGCCTGCAGCTGCTGCGCGGTGAGGGCTTCCAGCACACGCCGGCGGTCCTCCAGCAGCAAGTCCCGGAGCGTAAAGTAGGCCGGGCCCAGGGCCGCGTCCACGGTCCGCATCACCTCGCTGAGGACGTCGCGACCGAAACGGGCCATCAGTTTGGTGCGCATCTCACGAAACCGGTCCGCGGGAAATCCAATCTGCACCGCACAGTGTACCTCGTGGCCGCCAAAGTGCAGCACGGCGTAGGCAGCCTCGTCGTCTTCGCCCGTCAGGGATGACGCGACGTGCATGCGTCCGACGAGCAGACTGTGGCCGCCGGCGTCGGTCCGGTCGGCCTCCAACTGGCGGGTGGCGACCGCCGGTGCGACCACGCGCGAGGGCTGTTCGACCAGCGAGGTTATGGCGTGCATCGCGACCAGGCGGGGTACCGGAACGGCCTGTGGCCGGACGAGGCGTTCGTAGACCGCGGCGCCATCGGGATAGTCGGGAGTATTCCCGGGGGCGGCGCCCAGCCGTTTGACAAATGACGCCTCCAGCCCATCCTCCCAGGGACGCGCCAGGTCGATGGCCCGCGCGGCGTGTGCGAGGATCTGCACGGCCTCCGGCCCCGAGATATCGTCAAAGAACCACCCGTCACTGCTCTGCATCAGCATGCCCTGGCGTTGGAGTTCCAGCAGCCGCCGGGCGGCCCGCCGCTGGTCGGCCGCCAGCGCCCGCGGCGCGTGACGGGCGACGAAGGCATCGGTCTGGCCGGGCTCGGGATCGATGAGATCCACCGACTCGTCGCGCGCCACCCATGGGTCGATGAACAGCCCGCCGGCCTGCTGCTCATAGAGGCGATCGAATTCCTGCTTCAGCCACGTGATGGCGTCCCGCAGCGGGGCCCGCCAGCGCTGATGCCACCCTTTTCCGGTATTGCACCCGCAGTCGGCGCGCCACCGCTCCACCCCATGCAGGCAGCTCCACGAGGTCCGTTCACGGATCTCGACATCGGCGGTCGGTGGGTGCATCGCTAGGTAGGCGCCGAAATTCGTGAGCCGCACCGCGTCGCCATCAACAAGCTTTTGCAACGCGGATGCCAGCGCCATCTCCCCGAAGCGATGATGATGACCATACGACTCGCCGTCGGTCGCGACGGCGCGGACGCGCCGCCCGCCGTCCGGGACCGGTGCGGCGAGTTGCTGCGCGAACGCTCCGCCGTCGTTCAGCAATCCTTCGAATGCGACCGCCCGCGAGACCGCGGCGTCGTAGAAGAAGAGGACAATCGAGCGCCCGCTGGGCAGCCGGCACCGGTACGGCACGGTGGTGTCGAACTTCCCATCGTTCACATATAGCCACGGACTCTCGGGCCCGCCACGCATCCGCCACGCCTGATGGGGCGAGAGAACGGTAAAGGCGACGCGCTGCGCGGCCAGCACCTCTAACGCGGCGAGATCGACGGCGGTTTCAGGCAGCCACATCCCCTCCGGGAAGCGTCGGAATCGGCGCTCGAAGTCCTTGATCCCCCAGACCACCTGCGTGGCCTGATCCCGAGGGGACGCCAGCGGCATGATGACGTGGTTGTACACTTGGGCGACGGCGTTGCCGTGCCCGAAGTGCGCCTGCCGGCTGACCCGATCGCCTTCGAGGATCGCGACATAAACATCGGGCGCATGGCGAGCCAGCCAGCGGAACAGTGTCGGTCCCACGTCGAAGCTGATGCGGGCGTAGGAGTTCACGATGCGGACGATGCGGTCGGTGTCGTCCAGGATGCGCGCGGCGGCGTTGCGCGCGTAGCACTCCGCCGTGACACGCTCGTTCCAATCATGGTAAGGCGCGGCGGAATCCGCCAACGGCACGGCATCCATCCAGGGGTTCTCCCGGGCGGGCTGGTAGAAGTGCCCGTGCACACAGACCCAATGGGAACTCATCGCCATCCCGTCAAACGACTCAACTGCGTCTTCTTGGTCTTCTTACAAGAAGACCAAGGAGACCAGGTAGACTTTAGTGTCGTCACTCCAGCGCGCGGGTGGGGCCCCGCGGGATCACCGTGATGCCTGTGGCATCACCGGCCGCCGCAGGTGCGGCCTCGACACCGATGCGCGCGCCCTCCTCGATCACGTTATACCGGTCGGCGATCACCCGCCGCAGCTGCGCGGCGGCACCAACGGTGGTGTGGTCGAGAAGGACCGACTCCTCCACGACAGCACCCGGCTGCACGCGCACGCCACGGCCGATGATGGACCGGCGGACGGTGGCGTCTTCCACGGTACTCCCTTCGCCCAGCAGGCTGTCTTCGATCGTCCCGGTGATGACGCGGGCCGAGGGGCCGCGATACGGCGCGGTGTGGATGGGCCAGCGCCGGTTGGCCAGATCGAGTCGGGGCGTACGCCCGAGCAGGTCCATGTGCGCGAGCCAGTAGGCCTCGATTGTCCCCACGTCCCGCCAGTACGCGATCTCCTCGTAGGGTTGTATGCCCGGAATCGAATTCTCCAGGAAGTCGTACGCATACGCACGGGCGTGGGGGACGAGTTCCGGCACGATCGTCCGGCCGAAGTCGTGGTCGGTGCTGCGCCGGGCGTCTTCCACCAACGCGTCCACCAGCGCGTCGCGGGTGAAGAGGTAGTTGCCCATCGAGGCCAGGGCCCTGGTGGGATCGCCAGGCATTGGCGTCGGCGACAGCGGCTTCTCTTCGAAGCGGACGAGCCGGCCGTCCGGATCGGCGACCATCACCCCAAACCCACCGGCCCGCTCGATCGGTACCGGCAGGGCGGCCACCGTGACGTCGGCGCGCTGGGCCTGATGGAACGCCAGCATCTGCCCGATGTCCATGCGATAGATGTGATCGGCGCCGAAGATGGCCACCAGGTCCGGCGCGAAGTCCAGCAGCAGGTTGAGGTTCTGGTAGACGGCGTCGGCAGTGCCCTGGTACCACGTCTCGCTCCACCGCATCTGCGGCGGCACGACGATCACGAAGTGATCCGGCAGCCCACCCAGCCGCCAGGCGTTGCGCAGGTGCTCGATCAGTGACTGGGCCTTGTATTGCACCAGGACATACAGCGCGTAGATGCCGGAGTTGACGAAGTTGGACACGACGAAATCGATGATGCGATACTTCCCACCGAACGGGACCGCCGGCTTGCCTCGCTCGCGGGTCAGCGGGTAGAGCCGCTCGCCCTTGCCGCCGGCAAGGATGAAGGCCAAGACGCGTGGGTTGGCCACAGAAACGTCTTACGCTGCCGGCACGCGGCAGGCCTCCACCACTTGTGTGAGAATGTCCGGGAACAGGAAATTCTGCGCTTCGCGCGCGGCCAGGAACTCCTCGTCCGCGGGCTGCATCGTCCCACCGGCGAGGAGACGGCGCAGCAGCTGGGCCAGGCGGGTGAAGGTCGCGTAGTGCTCGGCCACCCGTGCCTCTGCGTAATCGCGGGCCGCCCAGGTCGTAATCAGGAACTGCCAGTCCGAGGCCTGCAGGAGCAGCAGCTCCCGCGCCAGCTGGGATGCGGTGCGGCGCGCCGTCTCTACGGTGTGCGTCCCTGCTTGCCTGGCCAGCGTCCAAAACTCGTCCTCAGCCGCGTAGATCCTCTCCCAGGTCCACTCGGTCTCACGGTTCAGCCACACCCGATGATCGCCACCCTCACCCCACGAGCCCTCCAGCAGGCCGATCGTCGCATCCGGCGGATAGGTCTCCAGGTAGGTCATGCAGTCCACCGGCGCGATGCGCGCCTGCGGCAGCCGCGCGAACACCTCCTGCAGCCACCACGGCCCCTCGAACCACCAGTGCCCGAACAGCTCGGTGTCGTATGGGCTGCACACGACCGCTCGGGGCCCTTCCGGGTTTGCCGACAGCACGCGGTGCATCAGGTCAACGAAATGCTGTGCGTGCGTCCCCACGCGTTCGCGCGCCCGCTCCGGCTCATATATCTGTTTCGCGCCGAGGTCAACCTTCGATTCCGTGACCCGCCAGTACCGCAGTCCGCCTGGAAAGTGCTTCTTGTGAAACTCCAGATACCACCCGTCGCCGGGATATCCGCGCTCCCGGCTCCAGACCTGCAGCGTGCTGTCGGGGTCGCGCACGAACGCCGTGGCGCTACCGTGTCCCCCGCGGGACGCGACCAGGTAGGGGCGGTACGGGGTACGGTCCGGACGATACGACGGCGGCTGCGGGCCGGACAGCGACTGCAGCGCCGGGAAATAATCGCGGTACGCGGACAGCGGGCTGCCGCCGCGCATCAGGTGCACGTCGGTGATGAAAAACTTCAAGGCAAAATCCGCCAAGAACTCCTCGATCCCACGCCGGCGCACGCGCACCCGGCCCTTCTGCGGGCCGACCGGGGGTGTCCACTCGTAGCGGGGGCGGTAGCCACACTCCGGCAACCAGATGCCATCCGGCGCCCGCCCAAAGTGACGCCGGTGTGTCGCCACCGCCACGCGAAGCTGCAGGTCGATGGACTCTTCGCGGCCCAGCAGCGGCAGGTAGCCGTGCGTGGCGGCGCACGTGATCAACGTGACGTGGCCCTGATCTGAGAGTGTTCGAAACGCGCCGATGAGATCGCCGTTGAGGCGCTCGAACTGCTGCAGCCGGTCCCGGTAGACGCCTTCCCACACTTCCGCCAGGTGCGCCAGCTCCGGCCGGTCGGTCGCAAACTCCTGCCGGTTGTCCCGCGCGGATTGAATCCTGGCCCGCAGGTATTCCTCGAACTCTGACCGGAATGCCGGCGCCGCCAGTTGCTCGGTGAGCACGGGCGAGATGTCAATGGTGATGCGGGGAGACACGCCGGACGCGGCCGCCGTGGTGATCGTGTCCAGCAGCGGCAGGTAGCACTCTACCGCCACCTCCATCAGCCAGTCGCTGCCGTGCGGCCAGCGGCCGTGGCCCAGCACGAACGGGAGGTGGGTGTGGAGGACGAGGGCAAAGTGCCCAGTGGGCTTTTCGGGCATCACGTTTCCCCAGAGCTCTGTCCGCTTTGATTGCTGTGGACAATTGGAGATTTCGATGTACAGCCGAGCCTCACCCCTGTCGAGAAGCAGAAGCGAGGTCGTGAATCCTAAAGCCAGCAAGGGGAAGTTCGTGACAGGAGGGGCGAGAGAACCCGCAGAACTTAAGCCCCGCTTCACCTAGCGTTTCGCGTATTCCGGAGCCTTGGCATGCGGACCCGCATCGCCGACAGGTACATTCTGCAAGAGATTTTCGCGCCGTTCTTGCTGGGCGTTGGCGCATTCCTCGTCATTCTGGTTGGCGACATCCTCTACACCCTTGCTGAGTTTATTGCGTCACGGCAGGTCGGCGCCGGCACGATAGTCGAGTTGCTGATCTACAAGCTGCCGGCAATCCTGGTCATCACCTTTCCGGTATCGACGCTGGTTGGGATTGTGCTGGGGCTAGGCCGGCTGGCCAAGGATCGCGAGATTCAAGCCGTGCGGCTGGCGGGCTTCAGCCTCATGCGGATCTTTGTGCCGGTGTTCGCGTTTGGCCTCGTGACCACCGTGGCGACCTTTGCCATCAACGAGATCGTCGCGCCGTGGGCAAACCGTCGGGCAAATGCGGTCATTCGGAGGGCAGCGTTCGCCGATGCGTTTCCCCAGATTCGCGAACAGGTCTTCTTTCGAGGGCCGGGCAACCGCGTCTACTACATCGGCAGCGCGGACGACGCGCACCGGGAGCTCCGTAACGTGATGATTTACGAGCTCGAAGGTCCTGTCCCCAGACTGATCACCGCCGGGGCTGCCCGCTGGGAGGGAGAGGTGTGGCACCTCTACGGAGGCGTGATCCGGGAGTTGGACGAGCAGGGGTTCACACATTACGAGGCCGGCTTTGCTCAGATGGACCTCGTGGTGGGCGTCGAGGGTGGATCGTTTTTTGCCGGACAAAGGACGCCTGAGGAGATGACGGCCCGAGAGTTGCACCAGTACGTGTCGCTATTCGGCCGTGGGCCGGGCAATGCGCGGTTTGCCGTCGAATATTATCGAAAGTTCGCCGTGCCCTTTGCCAGCGCGATCTTCGCGCTCCTGGCCGCGCCGCTGGGCGCGCGTGCGGCCCAGGGGGGGCGGTTTGTGGGCGTGGGCGTCAGCATCGCCGTATTGTTCGTGTACTACGTCCTGATGTCCATCTCCAAGGCGATGGGGACGATCGGTGGGCTCGACCCATTCCTGGCGGCATGGGCGCCCAACCTGTGCTACGGGCTGGCCGGCATCACGCTGTGGGCTCATGAGGATGGCTGGCTACTGCAGCGCCGGGCGCTCGGGGCCGAGACGCATGTCCCATCGTAGCCTTGTCCTGACTGTTGCTGGGGGGGCCCTCGCCATAGGGCTTGCGGTGGGCTTGATGCTGAATCGGCCGAACGCGGTTGAGCAGACGCCGGCTCAATTCCCAGCGATCAGCCTGTACCAGGCCAGCATCTTCCTTCGTCACCACGGCCAAAAGCAGGCGGAACTGCACTCTGAGCGCGTAGAGGTGAGCCGTGATCTGCGATATGCGACGTTCACAGGCAACCCCACGGCCGTCGTGTTCGAAGCCGGCCGGGAGGTCTTACGCATCCGAGGCAGCAGGATCGTGCTGGACCGGCAGACCAACGACGTGACTGTGCACGGACCGGTCGAAGTGATCACCGCGCAGGGAGGCCGCTTGTCGGCCGGCACTGCGCAGTGGAGTAATGTTGCGCAGCAGATCGTCTTCCAGCAGGCCGTGATGATGGCGCTGGGCGATCAGGAACTCACGGCTGAGCAGTTGACCATAGACGTTGGGAATCAAGTGCTCGACCTTTCCGGCGGAGTGGACATCGCGTTCCATATGGAGGGCGCGAAACCGTGAGAGGGCTCGCGATGCTCCTGCTTCTGCTGCTGCTCACCCCGACGGCGGCGAAGGGGCAGGCTCTGCAAATGCCTGCCGCCGGCCAGGGCCGGCTGCGCGCCGATCACGTTCGGTACGACGCAAAGGGCAAAGCGTACCTGGCTGAGGGGGACGTGCGACTCACCCTGGGTGATGTAGAGGTGCGCGCCCAGCGGCTCCGCCTGGAGCACGAGTCACAGACCGCATACGTTTTTGGGGAGGTGACCGTCCGGCAAGGCGATACAGCACTCAGTGCGCGCACGGTGACCTATGATCTCACCCGCAAGATTGCGCGCGCCCTGGGCGACCCAATTCTGAGCCAGGGGGGCATCACGGTCCGCGCGGACCGCATGGAGTTTGATCTGGAGAGGCGGCGAACGTTCTTCTACGGCGCGGTGAGGATCGCACACAAAGACGTGACCGTGAACGCTCCGGAGATGCGGTACGATGCCGCCGCCGGCGAGGCGGTCGCTCCAGATGTGGTGGTCACGCAGCCGGGCCGGATCGTCCGAGCCCACCGCCTACGGTACCTGCCGCAGGCGGGCCGGCTGGAGCTGGACGGCGGCGTGGTTGTCGAGCAGGAGAGTGGAGAGCACCTTGTCGAGGAGGGCGTCATCGAATCGCCTCGTGACGATGAGACCCAGCGGCTGCTGGCCTCCCGTGCCATCCTGACCTGCGATCGGCTGGTCATTCTCACCGAGGAACGCACGGCGCGGGCGGAAGGCAACCTGACCGTGAAACAGCAGGGACGCTCCGCATCCGCGTCCGCGGCAGTCTATGCCGACCGCGAGCGGCGCCTCACGATGACGGGTGATGTCGTGCTGCTGGACAAGGACGGCAGCCGGCTGCGCGCCGACGAGGTTGTCATCTCCCTGGCCGACGAGACCGTCGAGGCCACGGGCAACGTAGTCACGGAGTTCGCTCTGAAACCGGGGAGATAGCGGCCTGCGAGCGCCCGATGGGAGTCCGGTGGGCGCGGGTATGCGCAGTCGTCACCATCGCTGTTAGCGTCCTGACATTCCTGCTCCTCAGTTCCCCGCTGTCCGCCGAAGCCCAAGAGGAACTCCAGGAACTCCCGGCTACTCTCAAGGCGGACTCCTACAAGTTTGACCGGCAGGCGCGGATTCTGACTGCACAGGGGAATGTGGTCTTCACCACCCGGGATATCACCATCCGAGCCGATGTCCTCGTAGCCGATCTTCAGATCAGCGTCGTGAGCGCCGAGGGCCACGTCCGGCTGGACGCCGCCGGGCAATCTATTATCGCCGACATGTTGACCTACAACCTGGAAACCCGTACCGGGACGCTCTTCAATGCGCAGACGGAGTATCGAAGTCCATGGGTCCTCGGCGCAGTCACACTGAAGGCGGAGAAACTGGCCAGCGACGTAAAGCAGTTTGTGACCATCCGAAACGGATTCGCCACGACCTGTGAGGAGCCAGATCCCGTCGTCTTTGCCACGGCTGCCGAATTGAGCATTTTCCCAGGTGACAAAATCGTCGGCCGGCAGGTGTCCTTGTGGGTGGCCGGCCACCGGCTCTTCACCGTACCGTTCTTCATGATCTTTCTCCGCGAGCGTCGCGACACCAGGATCGCTCCCACCGTAGGGTACTCCGACGCCGAAGGATGGTTCATCAGGACGAGTTGGGCGTACTTTCTCAACGAAAACAACTATGGCTTTGTCCACGCAGACTGGTTCGAGCGACTGGGTGTCGGCACGGGTCTTGAGCATCTCTACAAGACCGGCAGTAGTGAAGGGTCGGCGTTGCTCTACTGGCTGGCGAACCGGCAGACCGGCGGCGCCGATCAACACGCGGTCGTCAACCACCTGCAGCGCCTGGGTGACGTCACCGCTCGTATCTTTGCCGATTATGACGAATCCAGCTCAATGATCGGCTCGCCTGCTTCCGGTTTTTTCCTCGCTGCGGATCTCAGCACGCAGACGCCGTGGTCGTCCACGTACCTGTTCAGCACCTTGAGCCAGAGTTCGCTGGGGCCTGTGTCGTTCCTGACGTCACGGCTGGCCCACACTCAGAATCTCGGGCCGCGTCTTGCGGCCGACGTACTCCTGGACTACAGTCAGAACGCCGGACCGGCAGGTATCGACGAAGAACTCTTCCCGCGGTTCACGCTGCGTTACTTCGGCGAGAATATGACCGCCACGCTGGTTACGGAAACCAGGTGGGCCCTGAATGGCGACAGCTTTCCAGCCAACGATCGGTACACATTGGAGCGCCTGCCAGAACTCACGCTGACCCTGAATGCGTTTAGCATAGGAGATACTCCGCTGTGGGGTTCGGCGACGGCAGGCCTGGCCCAGTTTCGGGAGACGATCCCGGGCCCCACCGGTGGGGTAGTCGAAGCCGGACGCGCCGATGTGCAGGTCACGGTCTCGGGGCCCCTGGCGCTGACCGGCGGAACAGTGGGCATGCGCACCTTTGCGCGCCAAACCTGGTACACCACGGGCGACACCCGATTCTTCTACGGTGGCCGGCTGGAGTACGCGAGAGCTGTGGCCTCCGGGTTTGAGGCCGGGGTCGGGTACACCGCCCAGACCGCCATCGGAGCCAGCCCGTTCGTCTTTGATCAGATCGCCGGCACGCTGAGCGTCGCAGATGCGCAACTCACCTTTCATACGCAGGCCATGCTGCTTCGCGCCACGGCGTTCTATGATTTCCAGTCGGAACAGTTCGGGGACATCGTGGGGCAGGCACTTTTTCAGCCCAGGCCAGACTGGAGCATTGGGCTTGCCGGCAGCTACAACGTCAACGTCGGGCAGCTGGATCGCGTGGAGGCCGCGCTCGATGTGCAATTGAGTAAGGAATGGCGGTTTGAGTACAGTGGCGCCTGGGATAGTTTCACGCAGAGTGTCCAGAACAACCGTGTGAGCCTGACGCGGACGTTCTGTGAGTGCATGGCCATGAGCCTCACCTATCTCGGAGCACGGCAGGAGATCTGGCTCGAGGCATGGCTGACGGCAATCCCATGGGGGCGTGGGAAGATCGGGATTGGCGGCCAGGGGACGCTCCTGTTCGAGCAGCCGTGGTGGCTGCTGCCCCAGCGCTAGGTTCATGCGATGGCCAGGAAGACGGCAGGATGTGGCGGAAGGAGTCCAAGACCATGCGTACAGTAGTAGTCGCCGCGCTTGTGGCCCTGGTTCTTGCCGGACCGGCGTCCAGCCAAGTCGGGACGCAACTCATCGTGACGATGAACCTGGCGGGGCCGGTGAAGCTGACCGGAGGTTCCTACTACATCGCCTTCACCATCGATGACTCGATCCTGACCGGTCCGCAAAGCGACAGCAGCAACTGGACCCACTACGTGCTCTACCGGCAGGGACGCTTCTTCTTCGGCCGGGTGCCGCCGGCGCCGTTCCGTCCGTTTGGTTTTGAGGCGATCAGACCCCCAACGCCCTACCCTTATGGGGATGTATCGCCGGACCGGCGGTCCCTGCGGGTCCGCGTAGCCCTCGCCGATCTGCAGACCGGTCCGACCTTGTCTCTAAAGATCAAGGTGAACTTTGTGACTGTCGATGAGAATCTTCGTCCGATCGATGCACTCGGCTCTGGGGCGACCGATAAGTTTGGCTTCGTGACCCTCGACCT
>QHUY01000262.1 GCA_003223415.1 Gemmatimonadota bacterium | reverse complement strand
ACGCAGTCCCGCCGGGTCGGCCGAGGATCCGACGATCAGGAAGTCGTTGTGCATCACGAGCCGGCGCGTGACGAAGTAGCCGCTGTCGGCGAGCAGACGCTCGGCGTCCGGCGCGTGGGCGAGCACCACGTCCGCGTCGCCGCGGCGTCCCAGCTCGAGGGCCTGGCCGCTGCCGACGGCAATGACCTTCACGCGATAACCGGTCCGCCGCTCGAAGATGGGAAGCAGGGTGTCCAGCAGCCCGGCATCCCGGGTCGAGGTGGTGGTGGCGAGGAGGACTTCATGAGACTGGGCGGCAAGCGGCGGCAACGGGTGGCAAAGGGCGGCAAGGAGGGCCGTCCCGACGGCGTACACCGTTGCGCCATGCCGCTTGGTGCCGCCCATTGCCGCCTTCTGCCGCCCCTCCATCACCACCTCCCCTGCAGCTGCACGATCAGCCGGTTGTTGTCGAGGGCGGGACCCTGCTCCGCGAACGCCGTGTACTCGAGCTGCAGCTTCAGGTCGTCGCCCCGGAGAAAGTACTGGGCGCCGCCGGTGTAGCCTGTGACGCGATCACCCCGGAGGACATCGTTGGGATCGAACTGCTGGATCCGCCCCACAAGCTGCAAGCGGTGCGGGGCGACCGCGTAGGCGGCAAGGGCGTACCAGCCGAGCGTCGTGATCCGGGCGGTACTTTGACGCCGCGCCAAGTACTCGGCCCGCGCCGCAACCCCGCCACGCTCCCATGTCCCTTCGACGTCCCACGTAGTAGTGTCGCGTTTGGCCGCCGCCGAGGCTCCGAGGTACCAGCCCGCCGCTGGCTTGACCACCACGCGCCCCAGGTAGAGGAAGCGCTTGTTACGGTTGGTGGCGCGGTTGATGCCGTCGCCGTTGAAGACGCCGCCCTGCAACGCGACGGCGCCCGCCGTGTTCCACTCCAGCTTTACGCCCACGTCGCGGTTCGGGCCGAGGGAATCCACCGCCATGGAGCGCTCGGGGAGCTCGAGCACGGTGGAGGAGCGGATGAACTCGATGGAGAACGGTGTCTTGGACTGGCCGACCGTGGCGGTCCAGCGCCCGTGCGCCAGGGCGACGTAGAGATCCGTGGCGCTGACGCCCGCGGCGGTCGCGCCAGTGCCACCGCTCCGCAGCTCCGCCTGCACTTTGTAGCTGGCCCACGACGTGAAGCCGCCCTGCGCGCCGAGCCGCACCCGCCGCAGCTTGAACACACCGGAATCGCCGATCGCCTCGAGGCGGGTCTGGACGTACCCCGTCACCTTGGGCGCCGCCGGTCCCTGGGCTCGGGCCGCAAGGGGAAGCGCTCCGACGGCGGCCACACTCAGCACACGACACACGGCGGCAGATCGCACGTGCTCAGCTTTGAGAGGGGAGTGTCTGAGCGACGCTTGGAATGGGGGCCGAATCTACCCCGCCGTGCGACGATAGGCAAGGCGACGCCTATCGCCGATAGGTACGGCTCGGCCTATCGAGGAGGGACGTTCTTTCGGAACGCGAGGCGGCTCAACCGGTCCACCTCCCGCTGCCAACGGGCGAAGACGCGGACCAGACGGCGCGCCGCCTCGGTCAGCCGGGCTCCCCCTCCGGCCCGCCCGCCCCGCGTCGTGCTGAGCACCCGCGCCCCCAGCACCCGCTCCATCTCTCGGATCCGGTTGAGACACGTCCGGTAGCTCCAGCCCACCACCTGGCCCGCCGCCCGGATCGTGCCCGTCTGGTCCACCGCCGCGAGGAAGCGCAGGTACCGGGGCCCCATCAGGAACGCGCCGTCCCAGTTCAACCACAGCTTTTGGTGTGGAACGAGGTGCTTGCGCAGCGATGGGGTACGCGAGGAGGCCATGGGTCACGCGAACGCGCTACATTTCGCGATAAGCTAGCCTCAGTCGTCCTCATGAACCAACTGCTCGACGCTATCGCAGGCCTCGCGAACGCGTGCGAGCCGCTTCCCGGGATCGTGACGGGTGGGCAGCCGACGGCCGAGCACCTCGCCGCCCTGAAGCGCGCGGGGTGCGACGTGGTGCTCGACCTGCGCGAGCCCATGGAGCCACGTCCCTACCGCGCGCCCGACGCGGTGCGCGCGGCGGGGCTCGAGTACGTCAATATCCCGTTCGGCCAGGGCGAGATCGGCGACGCCACTTTCGAGGCCGCCCTGCGCACCGTGCGGGAGCTGAGCGGCCGCAAGCGCGTCCTGGTTCATTGCTCCAGCGGAAGCCGCGTGGGCGCCGCGCTGATTCCGTACCTCATGCTCGACAAGGGGATGAGCGAGGAGGACGCAGTTGCGGAAGCGATGCGCGTGGGCATGCGGGACGCAGGGCTCATGCAGGCGGCAGTCGACTACGTCAGGCGTAAGACGTCGAGGTAGACGCCAAGTCTCCCTTGGCGCCTTCCCGTCTCACTCCCCTCAAAAGAGGGTCCTCTGCGCGCCGAGATTCTCGGGCTCCACTATTTTCTGCCCTATCAATCGCTGCATTGCTCTGGCGCTGGCCGGGGCGTGTCCCTGAAACTGGTTGCTGAAGTAGCCGTACACCGATTGCACGCGCGCCGCGAGGGCGGCGAGCGCCATGGCCCACACCGCGAGCTCCCGCTCGCGGTCGATCTGCACGTGGCCGACGTCCTCCAGCCGCTGTCCCGTCCCGATCCAACGCACGTACGCGAACTCGGCGGTGGGATGGATCGCGAGGTCGATCATCTGGTCCCGGGGCAGCCACCGCCCCTCGACGAGCGCGAGCGCCAGCCCGTGGCGCCGCAGCAGCTCAAGTAGCTTCGGGCCGACCCAGGCGCGCTGGCGCACTTCGACGGCCCAGCGCATTCCCTGCGGCAGCGCGGCGAGGAACCGCTCCACCGCTTCCCAGCGCTCCGGCCCCGTCTGGGCGCCAAGCTGAATCAGCACCGGCCCGAGGTGATCGCCGAGCAGTCGGGCGCGCTCGCAGAAGAGCGCGAGTCGCGCCCGGTCCGGGGCGGCGTCGCCGGCGGGGCTCAGGTCCTCCGGGAGCTTCAGGGCGAACGTGAATCCCGCGGCGACCTTCTCCGCCCAACCCCGCACCACGTGCTCGGCGGGCGTGGCGTAGTAGGTCGAGTCGACCTCGACCGTATCGAACGCGCGGGTGTAGATGGAGAGGAACT
>QHUY01000050.1 GCA_003223415.1 Gemmatimonadota bacterium | reverse complement strand
GAGCTTGGCCGGTCGCGTGCGGCGAGCGGCGGGGGGGGCGGGGGCGGGACCGCTGTCGGGCTGCGTTGCGGTGTCGGCGAGCGCGGTCGAGAGATAGTAGGTGAGCGCTGCCCCGTACGGCGCGTTCTCCGTGGGCACGGCGCTGTTCGGCGCGCTCGCGATGCCTTGCCGGGACCGGAACCGGTACGCGGGCCGCGGCGCAAACAGCCGGACGCGGCTGGCGAGCGTGGCGCCGTCGAGCTGCTCGAGCGGCGAGACGTCGTCCAGAATCCAGAGGCCACGCCCGTAGGTGGCGACCACCAGGTCGTGGAAGTGCGGCTGGACCGCCACCCACGACACGGGCGCGTGGGGCAGGTTGGTCTGGAGCGGCAGCCAGTGGGCGCCGTCGTCCATCGTCACGTACACCCCACTCTCGGTGCCGGCGTAGAGCAGGCCGCGGCGTACTGGGTCCTCCGCCACCATGTGCACGAACGACAAGG
>QHUY01000049.1:26921-58055 GCA_003223415.1 Gemmatimonadota bacterium | reverse complement strand
TTATAGATGTAAGGCCAGAGATCATCGAGCTCGTGGAGGTCCGCCGCCACGTAGGCGGTCCCGGCGTCGAAGTGCGACGGCTCGATGTTCGTGATCTTCCCCCACGGCGGGAGCTTGGGGAGGTTCGCCGTCACGTCGGTCCACGAGGTGCCGCCGTCACGCGATACGTGGACCAGGCCGTCGTTCGACCCCGTCCAGATCACGCCGGCCTGGACGGGGGACTCGGCGAGGGCGAACAGGGTCGCGCCGTCGAAGGTCATGAGATTGTCGGTGGTGACGCCGCCCGAGCTCTGCTGGTGGGTCGTATCGTTCCGGGTGAGGTCGGGGCTGATCACCTTCCAGCTCGCGCCGCCGTCGGTCGTGACGTGGACGACCTGGCTGCCGACGTACACCTTGGCGTGGTCGTGCGGCGAGATCGCGATCGGGAAAGTCCAGTTCCAGCGGTACTTCATGTCCGCCGGCCGCCAGCCGTAGCCCGCCTCGGGCCATACGCGCACGTTGCGCGCGTGGTCGGTCCGCACGTCGTACACCTCAAGCCCACCGTCGTAGCATCCCGACCATACGGTCGCGTTGTCCACGGTGTCGGGGATGGCGAAGCCGCTCTCGCAGCCGCCGACGTGTCCCCACTGGCCTTCGGAGAGGCTGCCGGAGAGGCTGCGGCTTGGCATGCGGTAGGAGCTGCCGTCCTGCCGATTGCCGTACACGAAGTACGGCGCGCGAGTGTCTGTCGAGACGTGATACATCTGGGCGATCGGCAGCACGATGCGGGTGAACGTGCGGCCGCGGTTCAGCGTGATGCTCGCCCCGCCGTCGTGCGCGATCATGAAGCGGTCGGGGTTCTCCGGGTCGATCCAGATGTCGTGATTGTCGCCCCCGCCCTGGAAGCCGGAGCGCCCCAGCGTCTGGCCGCCGTCGCGCGACGTGCTGAAGCGCACCGTCACGAAATAGAGCCGCTCCTCATCGTCGGGCGCCACCGCGAAGCGCACGTAGTACGGCGCACGCTCGGCCATGTCGTGATTCCGGCTCACGACGCGCCACGTGGTCCCGCGATCGTCGCTGCGGTACAGCGTCGGGTCCTGATCCTCGACCAGCGCGTAGACGGTGTTCGGGTTCGACGCGGCGACGGCCACCGCGATCTTGCCCACGACATGGCTCGCCGCGGGCAGGCCGTGGCCCGCGAGGCGCTTCCAGGTAACGCCGCCGTCGCGGGACACCCAGAGGCCGCTCCCCGGCCCGCCGCTCTGCAGGTGCCACGTCTTCACCTCGAACTGCCACATGCCGGCGAATAGCGTGTTCGCGTCGCCGGGGTCGATCGCCAAGTCGGAGCAGCCGGTGTTCGGGTCCACGAACAACACCCGGGTCCAGGTCTTGCCGCCGTCCGCGGTGCGATAGACGCCGCGCTCCGCCTGGGGACCGAAGGCGCGTCCCAGTGCGCACGCGAGCACGATGTCGGGGTTGGTCGGGTGGATGACGATGCGCGCGATCCGGCCGGTCGAGTCGAGCCCCATGTGCTGCCAGCTGCGGCCGGCGTCGGTCGATTTGTAGATGCCGTTGCCAAGGGCGGTCATCGAGCGGATGAAGAAAGTCTCGCCGGTCCCGGCCCACAGGACGGTGTGGGCCGAGGGGGCGAGGGCGAGGGCGCCGATGGCCTGGGCGGGCTCGCTGTCGAACACCGGCCGCCAGTGCACGCCGCCGTCCTCGGTCTTCCACACGCCGCCGGAGGCGGCCCCGACGTAGGCGACCAGGGGGTTGCCGGGCTCGCCGACCACGGCGACCGCGCGGTTGCCCTCGGGACCGACGAACCGGTAATGGAGACGGGTCCACAGCGCGGTGTCCAGTTGCTGCGAGCGCGCCGGCGGAGCGAGGAGCGCGGGGAGCGCGAGCAAGACGACGACGGTGCGGGTCATGGGCGAGGGCCTCGTGTCGAGGGAGGAGTGAAGGGTTAACGATGCCCTCAACCTTCACGTCCCGTCCAGCACCTCCCGCACCTTGCGCGCGAGCACCTCGGGGGTGAACGGCTTCGGCAGGAACGCCGTGCCCGGATCCAGTACTCCGTGCTGCGCGACGGCCTCCTCGGAATAGCCGGTCACGTACAGCACTTTCACCGCGGGACGCCGCTCGGCCAGGCGGCGCATCAGCTCCCGGCCGCTCATCTCCGGCATGACGACGTCGGTCAGCAACAGATGAATCGGGCCGCTGTGGTCTTCCGCGAGGAGCAGCGCCTCCTTGCCCCCGGGTGCTTCGAGGACCACATAGCCGGCGCGCTGCAGCACCGTGCGCGCCAGCAGGCGCACGAGCGGGTCGTCCTCGGTGAGCAGCACCGTTTCGGTTCCGGCGACCGGCGCGCGGATCGCCTTGGGGCCGGTCAGGGCATCGAGCGGGCTGTCCACTCGCGGCAGGTAGATCCGGAACGTGGCGCCCTGGCCCGGCGCGCTCTCCACCGTGATGTGGCCGCCGCTCTGGCGCACGATCCCATACACCGTCGCGAGGCCGAGCCCGGTGCCCTTGCCGCGGGGCTTGGTCGTGAAGAAGGGCTCGAACAAGTGCGTCTGGACGTCGCGGCTCATGCCGACGCCGGTATCGGTTACCTGCAGCACGACGTAGCGGCCCGGGGGGGGGCGGAGGTGATCGTGGGGAGAGGGTGGGGGATGGTCGACATCGTAGTCGACGCTCTTCGTGCCGATGGTGAGTTGGCCGCCCCTAGGCATCGCGTCCCGGGCGTTCACGGCCAGGTTGACCAGGATCTGCTCAAGCTGCCCGCGGTCGGCCCGGACCGCGCCGAGGTCCGTCGCCAGCGTCGTGGCCAGGCGGACGTCCTCGCCGATGACGCGGCGCAGCATCTTGCTGACGTTCCCCACGAGCTGATTCAGGTCGAGCACGGAGGGCTGCAGCACCTGGCGGGCGCTGAAGGCCAGGAGCTGGCGGATGAGATCCTGGGCGCGGGTCGCCGCTTCCCGGATGATCTCGAGCTCCTCGCGCCCCCTGGCTGCCGCCGCGGTGTCGGCCAGCAGCAGCTCGACCGAGCCGAGGATCGCGGTGAGCACGTTGTTGAAGTCGTGCGCGACGCCCCCTGCCAGCCGACCGACCGCTTCCATCTTCTGGGACTGCAGGAGCAGCCGCCCGAGCTCGGCCCGCTCCCGGCGCACGGCGGCGGCGGCGATCGCCCGCTCGACCGCGGGCGCGAGCCGCTGCTGCCGGTCCTTCATGACGTAGTCGGTCGCCCCGGCCTGCATGGCCGCGACGGCGGTATCCTCGCCCACGCTGCCGGACACCACGATGAACGGCACGTCGTCGCCGCGCTCGCGGAGCACCGCGAGGGCGGCGAGGGCATTGAAGGCCGGCAGAGAGTAGTCGCTTAGGATCACGTCCCAGGGATGGCGCCCCAGCGCGTCGCGGAGCGCCTCGGCCGTCTGCACGCGCTCGTGCTGTGGCGCAAAGCCGCCTTTCCGAAGCGCGCGGAGCATCAGATCCGCGTCGGCTTCGGAGTCCTCGACGATGATCACGCGCAGCGGGTTATCGGTCACGGACGGGCCTCCCGGTTTCAATCTTGGCGGTTTCCTGCCGGGGGCAATGGGCGCGGCGGGACGCGCTGTCGAACGCCGCCCGCTCACGGTAGGTTTGCTGTCGCGTCACCGCAGCACCACCCGTATCCGAAGGACACGCCATGACCGATCTCCGCTATCCGATCGGACACCACGAGCCGGTCTCCGCGCTCGCCCCCGCGCTGCGCCGCGAGTGCATCGAGCAGATCGCCACCGTGCCGGCGCAGCTGCGCCGGGCCGTCACGGGGCTCGACGACCGGCAGCTCGACACTCCGTACCGACCGGGCGGCTGGACGGTGCGCCAGGTGGTGCACCACGTGCCCGACAGCCACATGAACGCGTACGTGCGCTTCAAGCTCGGGCTTACCGAGGACGAGCCGGCGATCCGGACCTACCAGGAGAAGCTATGGGCTGAGACGCCGGAGATGCGCGCCCCGATCGATGTTTCCCTCGCGTTGCTCGAGGCGCTGCACGGGCGCTGGGTGCTGCTGCTGCGCGCGCTCGGGCCGGGAGAGTTCGCCCGCACGATCCAGCACCCGGAGTGGGGACGGCCGACGCTGGATGGTATGCTGGCGATGTACGCCTGGCACGGCCGGCACCACACGGCGCACATCACGACGCTCCGCGAGCGGATGGGATGGGGGGAAGGAGGTTCCGCGCAGACACCTGAAACGCGGTGAACCGCCATCCCGTATGGGCCCTGCTCCCTCCAGGACCCCTCGCCATGCCCGTCACCCTTCGTTTGGTGCTGCTCGGCGTCGCGCTTTCTTGCCTCCCGTTTCCTGCGCCCGGCCAGGAAGTTCGCTCTTCATCTGACACTACCCCGCGCCACATCGGCCACTTCCACGTCGGCCTCACCTACCACGACTACGGTCTCAGCATCGGCAACGCACCACGCGTGAATGGCCTGCGGCTCAACTTTCAGGACGCGGGCCTGGAGCAGGTGAACGGCGTCAACATCACCATCTGGGAGCCGAAGAAGCCGCTCCACGGCACAGTGAATGGCTTCGCCCTGGGGGGCATCCCATCCGGCGCGGACCTCAACGGGATCTCGATCGGAGTCGCGGGGGTCGTCGCCCGGCATCGGGCTCGCTGGATCAACATCGGCGGATTCGGTGTCGTCTCCGATGGCACGATTGACGGCATCGCGCTCGCGGGTTTCGGCGTAGTCGCCGACGGCCACCTCCACGGGCTCACGGTCGCGGGCCTCGGCGCGGTGACCGACGGGGATGCGCAAGGCATCATGATCGCGGGGCTCGGGGCCGTCGCGGACCGTGGCATGCGCGGCATCGTCATCGGCGGCCTCGGCGCGGTCACGGACGGCGCAGCGCGCGGGATCCTGGTGGGCGGACTCGGCGCCGTGGCCAACCGTGGGATCACCGGCCTCGGCGTGGGCGGGCTCGGCCTCGTGACCGATCAGGAGCTGCAGGGAATCGGTATCGGTGGACTGGGCACGGTTGCCGACGGCGGAGCCCGCGGCCTAGCGGTCGGCGGGCTCGCCGTGGTGACGGACGGTCCGATGATCGGGGCGGGCATCGGGGGTCTCGCGGTGGTCGCGGACCAAGGTATCCGGGGGATCGCCCTGTCGGGCGGCGCGGTCGTGGCCGATCGCGGCATCACCGGGCTGTCCGTGGGCGGCCTGGCCGTCGTCGCCGACCGGGAGATTCGTGGCGTAGCATTGAGCGGGCTGGCGGTGGTGAGCGGACGGCGGATTTCCGGCTTCTCCGCGGCGGGCTACCGGGTAGACAGCCCGGAGATCCGCGGCCTCAACATCGCGGGCATCTACACGAAGACCATGGACCTGACCGGCGTCTCCGTGAGCGCCTACAATCGCGTGCGGGGCACGCAGACGGGACTCACGATCGGCATTTACAACTCGGCGCGGGTGCTGAAGGGCATTCAGATCGGAGTACTGAACCACGCAAAGAACAATGGGGCGCCCTTTCGGTGGCTGCCCATCGTGAACGTGCATCTATAGACGGCGAGTGACGGCGACGCCACTCTATCTGTGTGCCGTGTCGTACCTCTTTCCCACCTCGTCCCTCGTCTTGCTTCCGCGGCGTCGTTTCGTATCTTGACTCGCCGTTGGGTGTCCCGACGGAAATCTCTCTGGGAGGCGCGCGATGAACCTGTTCTCCTCGGCGGGTGCGGAGTTGCTGCTCCGCTGGCTGCATTTCCTCTCCGGCATCACGTGGATCGGGCTGCTGTACTACTTCAACTTCGTCCAGGGGCCCTTCTTCGCCGAGGCGGATGCCGCGACGAGGAGCGCGGCCACCCAACGGCTTGTGCCGCGCGCGCTGTGGTGGTTCCGCTGGAGTGCGGCACTCACCTTTCTCTCCGGGGCCCTGATCATCGCGAAGCGCTTCGGCGAAGCCCCGGCCGGGACCTCGGTCGCGACGAGCCCCTGGGGCGAGGCGATCCTCACCGGGGCGCTGTTCGGGACGGTGATGCTTATCAACGTGTGGGGCGTGATCTGGCGGAACCAGAAGGTCGTGATCGCGAACGCCGTCGCGACCGCCGGCGGCGGTCAGGCGAATCCCGCGGCCGCCGGGGCGGCCCGCCGGGCATTCCTCGCTTCGCGCACCAATGTGGTGTTCTCGATCCCGATGTTGTTCTTCATGGGCGCGGCCACCCATATGCCTCCTGGTCCGATCACCCACGGGGGCATGTACTGGGCCCTCCTGCTGGTGATCGTCGCGCTGGTCGAGATCAACTCGCTCACGGCGGCGAGCGGAGCAACGACGAAGCCGATCGAAAAGATCCCCGGCGTCATCGTCACGGGTTTCGTGCTCTGGGCGGTGGTGTTCGCGCTCGTGAAGTTCCTCCTGACGGCGTGAGGTCCGGCGGCGGGTGGCGCGGCGCCCGTCAGGGCTGGCCGGCCACCCGCAGCGGGACGGCGCTCGAGTGCGGAAACAGCTGTCCCAGTTGTCCCTGCAGCCCCGATCCCCAACAGTAGACCAGGCGCGTCCCGGTGATGCCGCAGGTGTGAGACGCACCGGCGCGGAGGTCGGCGAAACGCAGGCCACCGCGCACGAGGACCGGCGTCGCGATCGGCTGCGTGGTCATCGCGCTGTCGCCGAGCTCGCCGTCGCTGTCGTTGCCCCAGCAGTAGGCCAGGCTGTCGGCCGTGAGGCCGCAGGTATGGGCGCCGCCGGCCGCGATCACCCGGAAGCTGAGCCCGCCCGTCACCGGCTGCGGTGTGACTTCGAGCGAGTCCGCGGTGCCGGTGCCGAGCTGTCCCGCGATGTTCCCTCCCCAGCAGTAGGCCGCGCCGGCCGCGGTAAGGGCGCAGGCGTGCGCGCCGCCGGCGCTGAGCCGGGCGAACGAGAGGCCGCCGGCCACCGGAACGGGGGTCCCCCGATTTGCTCGCGTGCTATCGCCCAGCTGCCCCAGTGCGTTTGCGCCCCAACAGTACGCACCGCCGCCGGCTGCGAGGGCGCAGGTGTGGTTGGCGCCGGCGACTAGGGTGGCGAACGCCACGTCGCTGATCGCGCGGCGAGGCGTGTCGCGAAACGTGGTGCCGCCGTCCCCCAGCTGGCCCGCGAAATCGAGACCCCAGCAATAGGTGCCGCCGTCCGCGGTGAGGCCGCAGGTGTGACTCGCGCCCGCGGCGAGGGCGGTGAAGCGCAGGGGAGTGGCGACCGGGGCAGGCAGAGAGGGAGTGCCCGGTGCGCCGCCACGGCCGAGTTGGCCCTGGTCGTTCTTGCCCCAGCAGGCGACGCCGCCCCCGGCGGTGAGGCCGCAGGTGTGGTCACCCCCCGCGACGACGGTCGAGTAGGGCGCGGGGTCGGCGATGAGCCGTGGCGTGGGCTCCTGGAGATCCCCTGTTCCGGTGCCGGTCTGGCCGGAGGCGTTGTCGCCCCAGCAGTACAGGTGCTGGTTGCTCGCGGTGGCGCAGGTATGCGCCGCACCGGTGGAGATCGTGGTGTAGACGATCGGCGTGACGAAGACGGTGACGCTATCGGCGTGGCCGTTGGCCGTCGCGCGGACGGTCGTGGCGCCTGCGTCGATGCCAAGCACGACCCCGCCCGACGATACGATGGCGACGCGCGCGTCGGCGCTCTGCCAGGCGACCGTGCGGCCGGTGAGGGCAGCCCCGCTCGAGTCGCGCAGCGTCACGATCAGCGGCAGCGTGTCGCCGGCGACGATTGTGGCCGAGTCGGGCGCCAGTTGGACGCTCGCCACGGTGGGCGGAGGCGGCGGCCCCAGGGGCGGGGGCACGAAGGGACCCTCACACGCGAGGAGCGCCAGCAGGGTGAGGGGCAGGTGGCTTTTCATTCGGGGTCCAAGACGGAATCTTATAGCGATGCGAGGTCTTGCGTGGCTGGCCATCCTGCTCGCCGCCTGCGCGCACGCGGCTGCGCCGGCCGGCCCGCCACCGGTTCCTGGGCGGGTGTATGCCGGAGGGGAGGTCAAGCCTGCGCCCGTGGTCCTGTATGTCCCACCGCTCCGGTACCCGGACACGCTGCGCGCGCAGGGCGTTCAAGGCCGCGTGCTGCTGGACGTCATCATCGACACGAGCGGTCAGGTGGAGCCGGCCTCCATCGTCACCGCCGCCAGCCCCAACCCCGCCTTCGACGCCGCCGCGCGGGAAGCCGTGCGCGGGATGCGCTTCCTGCCGGGGATGGTTCGTGGCTGGCCGGTGCGCACGCTGGTGCGGCTGCCGGTGCAATTCCGACTGTCGCCCGACGTGGATACGTCCAACGTGCCGTTGCGGCTCAGCCAGGTGGAGGAGCCCCCCGAGCGGGTCTCCGGCCCGGTGCCGGTCTACCCGCAGGCCTTGCGAGAGCGCGGTATCAGCGGCCGCGTTTCCGTTCGCTTCGTGCTGGACACTACCGGTCGTCCACAGCCCAATTCGTTCGAGGTCCTGGAAAGTCCCGATCCGGAGCTGAGCCGCGAGGCGATCCGTGTCGTGCGCGCCACGTTGTTCAGCCCGGCACGCCTGCAGGGCAAGCCCCGCCGCGTGATCATGACGCAGGATTTCCAGTTCCCGGTCGTCCGTCGGTAGCGGTGAACCGCCGCCGCGTCGCGCTCTGCGTCCTTCACGGGATCGGTGCCCAGCGCCGGCAATGGGCCGACGAGTTCGTGGCCCGGGTGCGGCGCGCGGTGGCCGAGCGCGACCCTGATATCGACGTGTTCCCGTGCGTGATCTGGTGGGCGCCGATCACGCAACGCTACGAGGACGAGCTCGCGCGCCGCTACGCGCGCGGGCTCTCATGGAGCTGGCTGCGCCGCCTGGTGATCGGGTACGGCGGGGATGTGATCGCCTACCAGGCTCCTTCCTCCCGCGACGCGCCGCCCTCCTGGATGTACGGCGCGGTGCACCGCCGCTTGGACCGGCGCCTGCGCGGGTTGCGCGGCCTGCTCGACCCCACGGGCGGCGGCGTGGCCGGACCGCCGGTCCCGCTCGTCACGGTCGCGCACTCCCTCGGCTCGGTCATCTTCTCGGACTTCATCTACGACGCGCAGGCCGGCGGCGATCCCGAGACGTTCGTGCGCCGCTACGGCCTCGCGCTGTGCGGGCTGTTCACGATCGGCTCCCCGCTCGCCCTGTACGCCATTCGCTATCCGCATCTCGGGTTCGACCGCCCGATCACGCTCCGCTCGGGCGGGACGTGGATCAACGTCCTCTACCGGGCCGACGTGATCGCGCACCCGCTGCGCGTCGCGAGCGACGCGTACGCGCGCGCCGTGAGCGAGGACTGGGTTCTTCCCTGGCGGCTGTGGGATTGGTCGTGGACCCCCGTCGCGCACCTCGCGTACTGGAATGACGGGCGCTTGATCGCGCGCGTGGCCGACCAACTGGCGCGGGCCGCGGCCCGATCACTAGCTTAAGGGCGTCATGGCGTCCGTCACCCTCCGGCGGCTCTCCAAATCCTTCGACCGCACCAGCCAGCCCGCCCTCCAGGAACTCACCCTGGAGGTGCGGGACGGCGAGTTCCTGGTGTTGCTTGGCCCGTCGGGGTGCGGCAAGACGACGGCGCTGCGGTGCATCGCGGGCCTCGACGAGCCGACGGACGGCCAGATCATGATCGGTGAGCGCGACGTCACGCACCTCGCCCCCGCGGCGCGCGATGTGGCGATGGTGTTCCAGAACTACGCCTTGTACCCGCATCTCACGGTGCGTGAGAACATCGCCTTCGCGCTCGAGATGCGGCGGGTGCCGCAGGCGCAGATCACCCGACGGGTGCTGGAGACCGCCGAGCGGCTGGGCCTGCGGGCCCTGCTCGACCGCCGCCCTGCGCAGCTTTCGGGTGGCCAGCGCCAGCGCGTCGCGCTGGGCCGGGCCATCGTGCGCGAGCCGCAAGTGTTCCTGTTCGACGAGCCGCTCTCCAACCTCGACGCCACGCTGCGCCCGGAGATGCGCGGGGAGCTCCTGAAGCTCCATCGCCAGCTCCGGGCGACGATGATCTACGTAACGCACGACCAGGTCGAGGCGATGACGATGGGGCAACGCATCGCCGTGCTGCACGAGGGTCGACTCCGTCAGCTCGGCACCCCTGCCGAGTTGTACGAGCGGCCCGCGGACGTGTTCGTGGCGCGGTTCGTCGGGCATCCCGGCATGAACGTGTTGCAAGGCCGCGGGACGAGAAAGCGGGAGCGGACACGCGCGGTTGAATGCGGCAGCCTGGCGCTGCCGGTCGCGCTGCCGCAATACGACGGCGAGGTGCAGCTCGGCGTGCGCCCCGAGCACGTGGCCCTGTGCCCGCCGGATCAAGGAGCGGGAAACGCCGACGTGCTCGTCGTAGAGCCGCTCGGCAGCGAGACCCTGGTGCACCTGGATGCCGGCGGGCAGCCGCTCGTCGCCAAGGTCGCGGGGATCGCGCGCGTGGCGGTGGGGGATCGGGTGGGCGTGCAGCCCGACCTCGCGCGACTGCACTTCTTCGACGGCAGCGGGGCGCGGCTCGCGTGAGAAGCGCGCTGGCGTCGCTCGCGGCCGCCGCCCTCCTGGGGGGCTGCGGCGGCGATCACGCGGCCGCGGCGGGCGCCGACCCCCTCACGCTCGTGCTGGCCGACTGGGCCGACTACGCCGAGGCGCGGCTCGAGAGGCGCGTGCTGGCGCTCTACGAGCAGGCCCACCCCGGCCTCCGCGTGGTGCAGCAGAGCGCCGCGACCTACCAGGCCGAGTATCGCGAGCGGATCCTCACCTCGATGGCCGCCGGCGCGCCGCCCGATGTCTTCCGGCTCGACAACATCGACGTCCCCGGGTTCACCGACCGCGGTGCGGTGCTCGATCTCGCCCCATATCTGCCCCGCCTGGGCATCGACCTGCGGCGCTACGACCCCACCGTCCTCAGCATCTTCAGCCGCGGCGCCGCCGTGTACGCGCTCCCCGACGGCTACACCCCGATGGTGGTGGTCTACAACAAGGACTTGTTCGACCGTGGGGGCATCCCGTACCCGAGCGACGACTGGACCTGGGACGACTTCACACGGATCGCGAAACTGCTCACCCGGGACACCGACGGCGACGGGCGGATCGATCAATGGGGCACGGCGTTCGACCGCCGGCCGTTCCTGTGGATCCCGTGGATCTGGGCGGGGGGCGGGGATGTGCTGTGTGCCGACGGCCGGCGCGCCACGGGGTGCCTCGATGCGGCGGCGACAGTCGACGCCGTCCGCTGGTACACCGATTGGGTCACGAGGGACAGTATTGCTCCCCCCGCTCCCCCCCTCCCCCCCCCCTCCGGCGCCTCCGCCCTCCGCCAGTCGCCCGGCGATAACCTGCGGCTGTTCGCGACCGGCAAGGTGGCGATGCTCACCGCGGGGCACTTCTGGATCCCCAACTTGAAGCCGTACCTCGAGCCGCACCGCCTACGGATGGGGTTCGTTGAGATCCCCCACCGGGCGGGCGTCCCACCGGCCACGGTGGTGTATGCGTCCGGGCTCGCCGTCCCCGCCTTGGCGCCGCACCGCAAGCGTTCGGTGGAGCTGGCGACCTATCTGGCCGATTCCCTGGCGCAGACGATCCGCGCCCAGGCGGGGCTCGAGCTGCCGAGCCTGGCGAGCGTGGCCGAGTCACTTGCCGCGCGCGACACGTTGGGCTGGGAGCGGGTGTTCCTGCGCGCCACACAGCACGCGCGCATGCCCTGGGGGGCGCGCATCGGGCAGTGGCGCGAGGTGGAGGCCGCGCTGCCGGACATCCTGGACCGGGTCACGATTCGCGGCGACGATCCAGCCGTTGCCACGCTCGAGGTGGCGCGGGCGATCGACCGCGTACTCGCCAGAGGGGGGAGGGCGCGGCGGTGAGCACTCTGCGTCGCTGGCGCGCCGTCGCTGGCGCGGTTGTGCTGCTGACGGCGCTGGCGACCCTCGCCGCGGCGCGCCGGGCCGCAGGGCGTTACACCCGTGCGACGGCCGAGCGGCTCGCCGCCACAACGGCGGCCTATGTGTCGCTCGTCTCGCCGGCGCTCCGTGGGTCGAGCGATTACAGCCTGCCCCGACTGCTCATCCAGGCCCACGCCCTGCGCCTGCTTGCCGGCTGGGACCCGGATTTCGAGGTGTATCACGGCACCGCCCCCCTGGTCGAGGCGACCGGCCGGTCGCTCACGCCGGCGCAGTTCGAAGACCTGCGCCGCCGGGAGACCGTGCGCTGGATAGGTCGCCGCGCGCTCGCGCCGCTCAGGGACCGCGACGACTGGGATGTCGTGGGCGCCGTGGCGGTAGCAGCCGAGCGGGGGCGAGTCGCCCTGCCGGATGCGCTCGCGGTGGGGGCTCTCGTCCTGGCGCTGCTCGCGGGCTGGCTCGTCGCCAGATCCGTTGGGGGTGGGGGACGGGCCGGGACGCCCGGCGGCCTCGGATATGCCGCCGCGGCGCTGTTGCTGGGGCTCGCGGCGTACGGGGAGGTGCGACACGCCGCAGCGGCCGGCACGGAGCGCTGGCTGACGCAGACACGCTTGCTGGTCCAGGAGGCCGCCCAACGGCTGCCGGCGGCGGACGCATCCACGCTCGCGGTCGGGCTGGGCCGGATCGCTCGAAGCGCGCCGGGGGCGGGCGGACAGCTCACCGTCGGGGACAGCGCCGATGCGGCGGTCCGCTTCGAGCGGCGGGGCGGCCAGGCGCGGGCGGTCGTAGTGGCACGCGTGGGACCGGGGCGCTGGCTCGCCCTCGCGGCGTCGCCGGCGCAGGCCGTGACCGAATCCTGGCTGGCATTGTGCATCGGTCTGGCGATGCTGGGGCCGCTTGGTCTATGGGCCCTTGGCTGGGCGGCGCGGGAGCGGGTGCGCCCGCAGCGCCTGCGCGAGACGCTCACCGCGTGGGGCTTCCTCGCGCCGGCCACCGCGCACCTGGCGGTGTTCTCCTTCGCGCCGATCCTGTTCGCGCTGGTGCTCTCGGTGCACCACTGGAGCCTGGTCGGGCCGGAAAAGCTGTTTGTCGGGCTCGACAACCTCGTTCAGGTCGCCCGCGACCCCCTCATTTGGCTCTCGCTGCGCAACACGGCACTGTACACGCTGCAGGTGCCCGTGACGATGGCCCTCGCGCTCGGCGTCGCGCTGGTGCTGCACCGCCACACGCGCCTGGTATGGCTCGCGCGTACCGTGTTCCTCCTGCCGTACGTCTCCTCCGTGGTGGCGATCGCGCTCGTGTGGCAGTGGATGTACCGCCCAGACGTCGGGCTGCTCAACCACGTCCTCTCGTTCATCGGCGTCGGTCCGGTGGACTGGCTCGGGAATCCGCGGACGGCGTTGCTCGCGGTCATGCTCGTTTCGGTCTGGGTGCAGGTGGGTTATCAGATGGTGGTCTTCCTCGCGGGACTGCAGGGGATCCCGCGGGCGTACCTCGACGCTGCGGTGGTGGACGGCGCCAATGCCTGGCAGCGGTTCTGGAAGGTGACGTTCCCGCTCCTCAAGCCCGTGACTCTGTTCGTGTTGGTCACGGGGATCATCGGCTCGTTCCAGGTCTTCACCTACATCTACGTGCTGACGGACGGTGGCCCGCTCCACGCCACCGACGTCATCGTCTACCGCATCTACCAGACTGCGTGGGAGTTCCTGCAATTTGGCTACGCGAGCGCGCTGGCGCTGGTGTTATTCGCGCTGTTGTTCGGGGTGACGTGGGCCCAGTTCCGACTCCTGGGAAGGCGCGTGGACTATGCGTAGGGCACTGGGGAGGGGCTGGGGGAGGGGCGTGCGGGCGAAGGTCGCCGGCGGCGCGGTACTGCTGCTCGCCATCCCCATGGTCGTCCCTTTCCTTTATATGGTCTCGACCTCCCTGATGGACGAGTTCGAGGCGCTCCGCTCCCCGCCAGCGCTGCTGCCCGCCCACGTGCAATGGGGCAATTATCCGGCAGCCCTGACCGCGCTGCCGTTCGGGCGCTTCTTCCTCAATACGGCGATCTTCGCCGGATGCGTGGTGGTGGGCCAGGTAGCGACCAGCGCGACGGCAGCCTACGCGTTCGCGCGGCTGCGCTTCCCTGGGCGAGACCGCCTGTTCCTCGCCTATCTGTCGGTGCTCATGGTGCCGGCGATCGTGCTGCTCATCCCGCGATTTCTCTTCATCAACGCGCTTGGCTGGGTGGACAGCTACGCCGGGCTGATTTCCACCGAGCTCGTGTCGGTGTGGGGGATCTTTCTGCTGCGGCAGTTCTTCCAGACGATCCCGCGTGATCTCGAGGACGCGGCGCGGCTCGACGGGGCAGGGGAATGGGCCATCTTCTGGCGCGTGGTGCTGCCGCTCTCCCGGCCGGCCCTCGCCACCCTCGCCGTGTTCGCGTTCGTGGACCAGTGGAAGAACTTTCTCTGGCCGCTGATCGCAACCCGCTCGACGGAGATGGGGGTGGTCGAGGTGGGCCTCGCGGCATTCCACGGGCTCTATTACGCGAACTGGCCGTACCAGATGGCGGCCGCCGTGACCGCCGTGGTTCCGCTGCTCCTCGTGTTCTTCGCGGCGCAGAGGTATTTCATGCGAGGGATACAGTTGACGGGACTCAAGTGAGCAGGAGTCGGGAAGTGCCAACACTAGACGCACAGACGCACAGCGGTGCACCGGATCCCGGGGACAGGGGGATCGTCCTGTCAGCCGTAGCCTACACCCCGCTGCGCGTCTGCGCGTCTAGTCGTTGCTTCTCCTGACTCCTGTGCCCTGCCGGAAGGCGATCTCCCACTGGATGTCCCTTCCGTCACTCGGTTCCCATTTAAGAACCACGTGTCCGGAGGGCAGCCTGCTCACCGTGCAGGGCAGATCGGCTTTGCAGGCGCCCGGCCGCATTCCCCGTGGCACCGCGATCGTCACGCGATACGCCCGGCCGTCGAGGTTCGTAGATTTCGCGCGCAGGGTCCGTGTGGCCGCCTCCCAGGTCTCGTCCGCGATGTCCACCGCGCCCTGGACGACGTGCCGGGTAGTGCCGATCACCTGCGGGCGCGCGAGCGCCGCGCGGATCGCCACCGTCAGCGAGCGACGGGGCTCGAGTCGCACTGCGAGCGTCGTCGTGAGATCCGGCAGCGGCGTGTCGCGCCACACGTCGTACGCCGCGAACTTGCGGCCGGTGATGCCCAGTGTGGCGAGGGGCACGGCGACGTCCCGCGTCTCCTCGTCCCAGTTCACGAGCGCCGCCGTCCACCAGCGCGGCACGCCCTCAGCCACCCACGTTCCGGGGGGGCGCTCGCGGTGCACGCTCCACCACCCGCCGGGACCTCCGCCGTCGTAGACCCGCACCGCGAGCACATTCTCGCCCCCCCAGTTGAGCGCGTCATCGCTCACCGGGTACCGCCGATACGTCTGCCACTCGCTGCGATAGCTGGGCGGGAACTCGCCGGTCTGCCCGATCTTCACGCCGTTGATGAACGTCTCATCCGCGTCGTCGATCTTCCCGAGCTCCAGAAACACCGACCGCCTGTCCACCTGACCGCCCGGCGCCCCGGGGGAGGGCGGCAGCGCAAAACGGGTCCGGTACCAGGCGAACCCGTCGTAGCCCGGATGTCCTGCGGCCTCCCAATTCCCGGGCACCGGGATCGTCTCCCAGGCCTCCTCGTCGTACTCCCGCCGACCGTAGCTCGGATCGTCGCCCGTGCGGAACCTCCACGGCCCCCCGATCCGGTACATGTCGGCACCGACAACGAGCGCCGGCGCGAGTTCGGGTTCGCCCGTGAACGCGTCGACCACACGGCCCGCGACCGGCGCGACCGGCAGGGTGCGCTGCAGCATCGCCACCCGATCGTGCGGTAGCTTTGGGAGATTGTCGGAGAAGAGCGTCAGCCCTCCCGACAGCGCGACCACGGAGGCCCAGGCCTGCGCTTCGGCAGGCGACAACGGCGGCCGCACGACCAGGCAGTCGGGGTCGTTGAGCCACGCGGCGCGATGGTAGAAGCGCCGCAGCGCCGCCGCGCGGGCCGGCCCCTGCAAGCCGCCCCAGCTGGCGTCCACGTCGGTGCCGATCCGCATGCCATTCACGTAGCCCACGGCGTGCTGGAGCGGGGCGCCGCAGCCGAGCAGGAAGGCCTCGGGACCCAGGCCGTCGCGAATCGCCGTGAGCCCGCCGCGATAGGCCTCGGCGTGGGTGAGACCGCCGTAGTGCGCGACGCCCGCCGTCGCCCACAGCAGGAAATCGATCTTCAGGTAGTCGTAGCCCCAATCCTGCACGATCCGGCGCGCCAGGTCGTGCAGCCACTGCTGCACCTCCGGGTGGGCCCCATCGATGGAATAGACCTTGCCGCCCCAGTCGTCCCGCGTGTCCCAGACGATCGGCCCCTCGGCGTTCTTCAGGAGCCAGTCGGGATGCGCGGCAGGGATCCCGGAGCGGTCGGTGACGGCGAACGGCGCAGTCCACAGCCCTGCCGTAAACCCCTTGGCGTGGATGCGGTCGGTGAGCCAGCGGTGGCCGTGCGGGAACTTGGCGTTCGTCTCCCAGTCACCGGTCGCCCGCTGGTAGCCGTCGTCGAGCTGGATGAGGCGGAAGAAGCGGCGGTCGAAGGTGGCGGCGCAGAACTCGAGATTCGTGACAATATCGTCTTCGGTCACATTGCCGAACAGCTCGTACCAGGAGCACCAGCCGGCAGGCACGACGACGGCAGCTAGGCGCTCGCGGTCCACGGGGGAGGGCGGCTGAAACAGTGCCGTCAGCGCCTCCAGGCCGTCGCCACCGGGGGGGGGGGCGAAGCAGAGACGCATGGTGGCGCCGTCGCCGTCGGGCCGCAGCGGTCGCGCGGGCAGCCAGTCGCTCACCGCTTCGAGCCCGGCCGGCGAGAGCTTCACCTTCGCCTCGCCCGGTTCCCCGGGGTCGAACGCCACGGCCAGACCGCGCCCACCGCGCGTCAGGCCGAGAGCACCGTGGCTCGTCACCTCGGGCATGTCGGCGCGCACGGTCTGGATCCCGTCGGCGCTCCAGGAGTGGTAGCCGTTGAGGAGGGCCAGGAGCGGCCCCTCGCCGGGGAGCGCGTCGGCGACCTGGAAGAAGCGCACGCCGCGCACGCTCGGCAGGGCGCGGTCGGGGTAGAGGGTCAGCGTCACGCTGCCAACGGGCGCCGCGGCCTCTTCGCCCGCGAAGAACTCGGCCTGGACGACCACGCCCCCCACTGCGGCCCGGCCGCGGACCAGGATCGAGTCGCCGCCGGGCGGCCGGCGGCTGCCGATGGTGATATCTTCCAGGTCCGCGAGGGTGACCGGTTGGTCGCCGACCCACACGGTGAGCGTCGCGCCCTCGATCAGCGGAACGGCGGGCCCGTCGCCGCGGTACCACAGCGACCAGCGGTGCCGGTCATCGAGCTCGAATCGCAGCCGCCCGACCGCCTGACCGCCCGACCGCCCCGTCGGTCGGGCGGTCAGCCGGTCGGCGGGACGGACGAGAGCACCCGAGATCGCTCCGGAGAGGAGAACGAACGTGCGTCGGTCCATGGTGGGAATGTTCGTCACGCTGGTCGCCTTGTCCACGGGGGGGGGGGGGGGGGGGGGGGGGGGGGGGAACGTGGTCCGTCGGCCTCGCGGCGACGCTGGGCAGCGGGTGGCAGATCGAAGGGGCCGACGTCGGAGTCGCCCGGCGTATCGGCGCCGGGCCGGTGCGCGCGCTCGGCGTCGCCGGACGCTTCGGGTCCTTCATCAACGAGGGCGCCATCATCGGCGGCGCGCAGGGGTTCGTCGCAGCCCTCGCGCTCTCGGCACGCAGCGGGCGCGTGGACCTGGCGCAGATGGGGCCCGAGAACAACCCCACCACTTTCGGCTTGGATCTCACGGTCGAGCTGGCCGGCTACGCGGGCACCAAATCGCCGCTCCCTCAAGGCGGCCGCTGGGCTGCCGTGTCGGTGCTGCCGGGACTGCGCTTCGGCAATCCCGACGGGGGCCAGTGGAGCCTGGTCGTCGGGCCCGCGGCGTTCCTGGGGCACCCGACCGACGTGCACGCTTTCCTGGGCATCCGCTTCGAGGCGCCGCTGGCGCGCCGGGAGCGGCATCCCTAGCACCGTTCCAACCCTCCTCGCCGAGTTGCCAGACCTACCTATCAGGTTGGAACGGCACTAGGTTAGCGGCCAATGGCCGCCCCTACTCTCGATTCTGATCATCCGGGGCTGCGCGTCCTGGCCGAGGTGGTCGGGATCTTGGCGTCCGGCCCGCCTTCGGAGGACGCGCTCGCGGCCGCCGCAGGCGCGCTGCGCCGGGGACTCGGCCTGCGGCGCTGCCGGGTGTGGCTGCGCAACCCCGACGGCGCGGGCTACCACCCCGTCGTCGCTCCGGGCGACGAGCCGACGCCGCGCGACTTCCCGCCCCCCCGGCCCGAATGGTTCCGCGGCGGCCCGCACCGCGAGCCAACGCCCGCCGGCATACAGCTGCGGTTTCCCCTCGTGCACGATGATGAGGCGCTCGGCCTGGTGGAGGTCATGCTGTCCCCCGGCCGGCCGGAGGGCGTGGCGCACGACGTGACGCTGGTCGTGGCGCAGATCCTGGCGCCCGTGATCGCCGCGACCGAGCTGTCGCAGGACCTGGCCTCGGAAGTGGCGCTGCGCACCCGGGAGGTGGAAGCGCAGCGCAACTTCGTGGCGCGGATCATCGATTCGCTGCCGGTCGGCCTGTACGTGATCGACCGCTCCTATCTGATCCGCGCTTGGAACCGCAAGCGCGAGAGCGGGACGCAGGGCGTGGCGCGCGACGACGCGGTGGGGCGAGACATCTTCGACGTGCTGGACCGCCAGCCGCGTGAGCTGCTCAAGCGCGAGTTCGACCGCGTCTTCGACACGGGCGAGATCCAGCAGGTCGAGATGGAGTCGCAGACGAGCGGCGAGGCGCGCTACTACCGGATCACCAAGATCCCGATGCACCTGGACGATGAGCACATCTCCCACGTCATCACCATCGGCGAGGACGTCACCGAGTGGCGCCAGGCGCAGCAGCGCCTGGCGCAGACCGAGAAGCTGGCCGCGGTCGGCCAGCTGGCGGCCGGTGTCATGCACGAGATCAACAACCCGCTCGCGACCATCTCAGCCTGCAGCGAGGCGCTGGCCTTGCGCATCGACGCCCTGGCGCCCGGCGACCGCCGAGCGACGGAGGAATACCTCAAGATCATCGACACCGAGGTGCAGCGCTGCCGTCGCATCGTGGACGAGCTACTCGAGTTCTCGCGCCCCAAGAGCGGGCAGAAACGGGAAGTGGACGTCAACGCCGTGCTGGAACAGACGCTGTTCCTGCTCAAGCACCACGAGCGCTTCCGGCGGATGGCGGTGGCCCGCGAGCTCGCCGAGGGCCTGCCGCGCCTGCCGGCCGACCCGGAGCGCTTGATTCAGGCGTTCATGGCCCTCCTGCTCAACGCCATGGATGCGATGAACTCCCGCGGTGTGCTCACGGTGCGCTCCCGGCTCAACCCGGAGCGGCGCGACGAGCTGCTGATCGAGTTCATCGACACCGGCGTCGGCATCCCGCAGGAAGAACTGCCCAAGATCTTCGAGCCCTTCTTCACGACCAAGCCGCAGGGGCGGGGGACCGGGCTGGGGCTGTCCGTGTGCTACGGCATCGTGGCCGAGCACCGGGGCCGGATCAGGGTGGAATCCCAGGTCGGCGTCGGCTCGAATTTCAAGGTGTATCTCCCCATCGGATGAAAATCCTGGTCGTCGAGGACGACAAGACCGTCGGCCAGTACGTCAAGCGGGGGCTGACGGAGGCCGGCTACCAGGCGGAGCTCGCCGTGGACGGCGAAGCAGGGCTGCACCTCGCGACCGCGGGCCACTACGATCTGCTGGTGCTCGACCTGCGGCTGCCGAAGCTGGAGGGGCGCGAGGTGTTGCGCACGCTGCGGGACCGCGGGAACACGCTGCCGGTGCTGGTGCTGACCGCCCAGGACGCGGTGGACTTCAAGGTGCAGGCGCTCCGCATGGGCGCCGACGATTACGTCACCAAGCCGTTCGCGCTGGAGGAGCTCCTGGCCCGGGTCGAGGCGCTGGGGCGGCGGCCCAAGGCGCTGGCGCCGCCCGTGCTCAAGGTGGCCGACCTGACGCTCGATACCGGCAGCCGGGAGGTGCGGCGCAACGGCAAGCCGATCGAGCTGACGCCCAAGGAGTACGCAGTCCTCGAGTACCTCGCCCGTCACCAGGGCCGCGTCATGCCGCGGACGCTGATCACCGAGTACGCCTGGGACTACCACTTCGATCCCGGCACGAACATCGTGGACGTGGTGATCACCCGGCTCCGCAAGAAAATCGACGCCGGCCGCGAGCCGAAACTGATCCATACCGTCCGTGGCGTCGGCTACGTGGTGAAAGCGTGAGATGGACACGATCCGCGGGCGACTGACCGCGTGGTACTCGACGGCGCTGGCGCTCACGCTCGCCGCGTTCGCCATCGTGCTGTACTTCACCCGCCGCACCGCCTCGTTCAAGGATCTCGACCAGCGCATCGCCTCGGAGGCGGATCTCACGGCCGGTATCCTGACCGGCGTGTACCGCGCGGGCGGCGCCGTCGTCCAGCGGCGCGCAGGGCAGCAGCCAGCCCTGTCGCAGGAGCTCGCGGCGACGCTCCAGGCGGTGCCCGACTTCCTCATCATCACCACGCGTGAGGACAGCGTACTGGGGGCGTCCTCCGATGCTCAGGCGCTCACCTTCGGGGAATTCGAGCAGCTGCGGCGCCTCATGCCCTCGGCCCGGCCCGGGCGGACCACCGGCACCGTGCGCATCGACCCCAACGGCCCGACGCTGCACTACGTCGTGCTGCCGCTGCACGACGCCGGGCCCCAAGTCGGCGCGCTCTTCGCCGGGGCAAACATCGCCACCGCCGAGCTCGGAGCGCAGCAGCTGCTTTCCACGCTGCTCTTGATCCTCGTGCCCGGGCTTGCCCTGGCGATTCTCGTCGGCAGCTTCATCTCGCGCCGGGCGCTGGCCCCGGTCGATCAGATCATCGAGGAGGTCCGCGAGATCAGCGACGGGCGCAGCCTGCACCGGCGCCTACCGGTGCCGATGGAAAAGGACGAGCTGGGGCGGCTCGCCGTCACGCTCAACCAGATGATGGGCCGGCTGGAGCACAGCTTCGCCGCGCTGCACCGCTTTACGGCCGACGCGAGCCACGAGCTCAAGACCCCACTCACCGTCGTGCGCGCCGGCGTGGAGCGCGCGATCGCCACGCCCCACCTGCCACGCGAGACGCTGGAGGCGCTCGCCGAAGTGCTCCAGGAAGCCAAGCGCATGGCCGAGCTCGTGGACGCTCTGCTCACGCTGGCGCGCGCGGACGAGGGTCGCGCCCCCCTGCAGCGCGAGCCGGTGGACCTGAGCGAGCTGGTGCGGGAGACGCAGGAAACGGGAGAGCTGCTGGCCGAGGAAGCGGGCGTGGCCATGGACGTCGCCACGCCCGAGGAGCCGCTCGTGCTCGACGTAGACAAGAGTCGCATCCGACAGCTGGTGCTCAACCTGATCGAGAACGCCGTCAAGTACACCCCCCGCGGGGGCAGCGTGCGCGTCAAGCTGGGACAGGAGGACGGCCTGGTGACCCTCAGCGTCGCCGACACCGGCATCGGCATCGCGCCGGGCGACCTGCCCCACGTCTTCGACCGCTTCTGGCGCGCCGACTTGGCGCGTACCCGCACGGGCGAGCGGCCCGGGACCGGGCTGGGCCTGGCCATCTGCAAGTGGATCGCCGAGGCGCACGGCGGGCGCATCGATGTCGCGAGCCGCCCGGGCCGTGGGACCACCTTTACGGTCACGCTGCCCCAACGGTCGGACAGTCGGACAGTCGAACGGTCGGGCGGAACTGTCTGACCTTCAGAATGCGCGCGGTGCCCCTTCTGCCGTGGCTACTGGTCTCCGCGGCGCCGCTCGCAGCCCAGCAGTCTTACGCCGCCGGCCTGCTCACTGCCGCCCGGGCCCAGGTGCAGACGCGCCACCTCGACAGCGCAGCCGTCCTGTTGCGCCAGGCCGTCGACACCGCGGCCCGTGGCTCCCGCAGCGAGCGCGTCGAGGCCTGGGTGCTGCTCGGCGTCGTCCACTTCTTTTCTGGCGACGACTCGGCCACGGCGTCCGCCTTCCGGCAAGCGCTCGCCCTCGACCGCCACCTTGAGGCGGCCGGGCTCGAGCGCATGGACCCGGATCTGGCGCGGATGCTCGCCGCCGAGCGAGCCCATCTCCCGCCGGATACGGCGGCCGCCGCTGCCGGCGACGCCGTGCATTACTGTGTGGGTCATTGCCGTATGGGGGAGCTCAAGCCCAGGCTGCACGACATGCCGAGCCTGACGGATTTGAATCGCATCCCGATGGGGGCTCCGCAAACACGCGCGCTGATTCTGGTACAACTCGTCGTGAGTGCGAACGGCGATCCCGAGCCCGAGACGATCCGGATTGTCTCGAGCAACCTGCGGGCGGTTGATGCGCAGGTGCTACAGATCGTGCAGTCGGCCCATTTCACGCCGGCCACAGCGGCGAGCGAGCCCGTGCGTGCGCAGGTGCAGCTGCGGTTCGAGTTCCACGCCGAGGGGTTCAACGCGATCAGCTACCGGGTGTCCGGCCCCTGACGGCGACTCCTCAGCCCGTTGTCATCGTTTTGTAATGTTCCCCCCACTAGCGGGAAAGGGTGTTTTTGTACTATCTGGATAGGACGCATCCCTTGGAGGCCGCTCGGTGTTCGACACCCTGATTGAGTCGCGCAGGAAATCCGAGAAGAAGAAATACTTCGGTGTCGGAGTCGTGTCGCTGTTCATGCACACCGTCATCATCACGGCAGCCGTGATCGCGACGCTCACCGCGGGCCCCGCGGACAACTCCGTGAAGGTGGACACCAACATGGTCTACCTCCAGCAGGAGCAGCAGCAGAAGCAACCGGAGCCGCAGCCGGTGTTGGACGTCCAGCTGAAGGGGTTCCAGACAGTGGTCGCCCCAACCGACATCCCGACGAACATCCCGCCGATCAATCTCCAGGAACACTTCGACCCGAAGGACTACTCGGGCTCCGGCGTCGAGGGTGGCGTGGGGAACGGCATCGTGCCGAGCTCGGACCAGGTGCTCTCGGTGGACGTGGTGCAGGAGAAGCCGGAGCGGCTCGCGGGGCCGCAGCCGGTGTACCCGCCGTTGCTGCAGCAGGCCGGAATTCAAGGCGTCGTGAAAGTCGAGGCGATCATCGACACTACGGGGCACGTGGAGCCGAACTCGGTGCGGGTCGTCGAGAGCCCCAACCCTGGCTTCGATCAGGCGGCCAAGACCGTTGTGCTGAAGTCGCTGTATCGCCCCGCCCGGGTGTACGGCAAGGCGGTGCGCGTGCTGATCCAACAGCCGATCAACTTCCAGATCACCCGCCACTAGTGCCGTTCCAACCTTGCTGCCCGAGCGATCAGCCATGCGCCGCGGTCCGCGACTCGCGTGTGAGCCGCACTGCTTCGGCGGATCAGGGTGGAACGGCACTAGCGGGACCCGCGTGCAACTGACCCAAAGGAGTCCGCGCCGATGAGTTACTTGGAACTGTGGCAGTCAATGGGCTTGTTCGCCAAAGCCATCGTGGTCGTGATGTTGATCATGTCCTTGTGGTACTGGACGATCACGTTCACGAAGTGGTGGTACCTGCGGAAGTCGCAGAAACAGACGGCCAAATTCGCGCCGGAGTTCTCGCGGTTCCTGCAGGAGGAGCAGCTCGACGGCGCGATCGCCCTGGCCGAGAAGAACAAGGTGAGCCACGTGGCGCGGGTGCTCGGCGAAGCGCTGGCTGAGGTGAAGCCACTGCTGCGGGACCGTGCGACGATCACCGCTGCCGACATCAACTCGGCCGAGCGGGCGGTGGAGCGGCAGATGTTGATCATCACCGCCGAACTGAAGCGCGGCCTTGGCATTCTCGCGACGGTGGGTGCGACCGCCCCGTTTGTAGGGCTGCTCGGGACCACGATGGGTATCGTGACCGCGTTCCAGGGGATGTCCGCCTCTGGTGGTGGCGGGTCCCTGGCGGCGATCACGGGCGGCGTGGCCGAGGCGCTGATCACCACGGCGTTCGGCCTCATGGTCGCGATCCCGGCGGTGTGGCTGTACAACTACTTCACCACCAAGATCGACTTCCTGACCGTGGAGATGACGTACTCGTCGAAGGAGCTGATCGACTACCTGATCAAGAGCGTCGGCAGCGAGTTCGGCCGGTCGATCTTCACGAAGGAGTTCCAGACGCAGAAGGCGTCGCAGACTAGTGGCCCTATCAACCGGTAGCTCCAAGGTCCCGGTCCGGGCGGACATCAACGTCACGCCGATGATCGACGTGATGCTGGTGCTGCTCATCATCTTCATGATCGTGACCCCGGCGATCACCGCCGGCTTCCAGGCCGTGATCCCGCGCGCCCAGAACGCCGAGAAGCGCGAGGAGGACCAGGGCGAAATCCGGCTGGGCATCGACCGCAACGGCAAGTACTACCTGGACATGCTCGGTCCGGACGGCCGGTACACCGGCCCGCGACTCATCCCCGACGGAGCGCTCCAGGACCGGCTCACGCAGATCTACGCCGCGCGCAGCAAAGACAAGATCCTGTTCCTGAAGGCGGACGAGGGCATCGACTTCGCGCACGTGCAGGCCGCGATCGAGACCGCGCGCAAGGCCGGGGTCCGGGTGGTCGGCGCCATTGCCGAGCAAAAGCGCGAGTTGCGCCACACTGGAGGGAACTGACCCATGGCGATGGGTGTTGGCGGCAGCGGCGGCGGGCTGACGTCGGACATCAACGTCACGCCGATGATCGACGTCCTCCTGGTCTTGCTGATCATCTTCATGATCACGCTGCCCCTGTCGCGGCGGGCGTTCGACGTGCAGGTGCCGCTCGAACAGCAGCAGCAGAAGAAGCAGAGCCAGAGCAATCAGATCGTGCTGGAGCTGACCCCGGACGGCGGCTACCAGATCAACAAGCAGCCGTATGCGTTCGCCCAACTGGACGCGGCGTTTCACCAGATCTTCGACACCCGGCCAGCCAAGCTGCTGTTCATCAAGGCCGCTCCGAACCGCAAGTACGGCGAGGTCATCCAGGCGATGGACGTCGCCCACGGTGCGGGGGTCCAGGTGATCGGGTTCACGCCCGAAGCCGGGCAAGGCGGCGCTCACTGGGCCCCTTCGTCGATTCGGGTGTATTAGTGTAGGTGACCGCGATGCCGCACCCCGCGTCTCCACTGCACCAGCCCCGTTCGCCTTCGGCGCCGCCGCTTCCCCTCCCGGCGCTACGCTTGCCGACTCAACGCCGGCGGCACGGAGCCGCCGCGGTGTGCGCGAGCCTGGCGCACGGCGTGCTCATCGTGGGGTTGCTCTGGCGCGGCGCGGCCCTGTTCGCGGGCGGCGGTAAGGGGCCCGGGCCCAGCGGCGGCGGCGGCGGGCGCCCAGCGGTGCAGTTCTTCGCGCTGCCGGCGCTCTCGGCGCCACAGCAATTCGATGTGCCAGCGCCCCCGGCCGTAGCCGTGGCGGACATCCCCCTGCCTGATCCCGCCGCCATCAAGTTGCCCTCGATTGATGTCCCCAAGTTTCCCACCCCCCCCCCCGGCGCAGCGACGGCCGCCCAAAGAGCGGGCACTGGCCCGGGGACCGGCGGCGGGCAAGGCACGGGCACCGGGCCGGGCAGCGAGGTGGGCCCTGGTACGGGTGGAGAAGGGAGTTACATTCTCCGCGCCGATCTGAAAGGCTTGATTGTCCCGCCCGACTGCGCGCCGCGGGGCCGCTACCAGTTGCGGTTCTGGGTCGCGGCGGACGGCAGGGTGACCGACGTGGAGATCGATCCGCTGCCCAAGGATCCCTCCTGTCGGGGGGACTTCGTGGGGCGCATGAAGGCGTACAGGTTCGCGCCCGCTCGCACCCGGGACGGCCAGCCGGTCGCCAGCATCTACCCGGTCCAGATCACGCGCTAAGCGACAGTCGAAGAGACGGAGGCTCATGTCCCAGCTCTTCGCGCGGAAGACCGTGGACCAGTGCGTCGCCGACAGCGAGATCGGCGGCGGGCTGCGGCGCTCCCTCGGGCCCCTGCAACTGACGGCGCTCGGCATCGGCGCCATCATCGGGGCCGGTATCTTCGCGGCGATCGGGACCGCCATCAGCGGCGACGCGGGCCACCTCGGCGCCGGCTCGGCAATCGTCATCTCCATCATCCTCGCCGGCGTCACCAGCGCGTTCGCCGCGATCACCTACTCCGAGTTCGCGGCCATGATCCCCATCTCGGGGAGCGCGTACACCTACGCGTACGCGACGCTGGGCGAGCTCTTCGCCTGGATCATCGGCTGGGACCTGATTCTCGAGTACGCCGTCGGCAACATCGCGGTGGCGATCGGTTGGGCGGGCTACTTCGATTCGCTGCTGCGGGGCCTCGGCGTCGCCATGCCGCGGTGGCTCGTCGCGGACATCCTCACCGCCCGCCACGATCCCGCGCTCCTCGCCGCCGCGCCCCACCTCGGCCCGATCCCGATCGTCTTCAACCTGCCCGCCTTCGCGATCGTCGCCGTCATCACCTGGCTCCTCGTCATCGGCACCAAGGAGTCGGCGTGGGTGAACACGCTCATGGTGGTGCTCAAGGTGGGGATCATCGTCCTCTTCCTCGTCGTGGGCCTCACGTATATACGGCCCGAGCAGTGGACTACCCCGAGCTTCGCGCCGAACGGCTTCAAAGGGATCAGCGTCGGCGCGGCGATCATCTTTTTCTCCTACATCGGCTTCGACGCGGTGAGCACGGCGTCCGAGGAGGCCAAAAATCCCCAACGCGACATCCCCATCGGGATCATCGCGTCCCTGATCATCTGCACGGTGCTCTATATCGCGATCGCGCTCGTGATCACCGGGCTGATTCCGTGGGACAAGCTCAACGTGCCCGACCCGCTCGCAGTGGCGTTGCAATACATCCACGCCGACTGGGCCGCGGGCATACTCGCCCTCGGCGCGGTGGCGGCGATGACCTCGGTGTTGCTGGTGTTCCAGCTCGGCCAGGCCCGCATCTTCATGTCCATGGCGCGCGACGGCTTGTTGCCCCCGTGGGCCGCCCGCCTGCATCCGCGTTACAAAACGCCGCACATCACCACGATCGTCACCGGCGTCTTCGTCGCTCTGTTCGCGGCGGTCGCCCCGATCGGCGTCGTCCTGGAGCTGACCAACATCGGCACCCTGTTCGCCTTCATCCTCGTGGCGCTAGGCATCATCACACTGCGGAGGACCGACCCCGACCGCGCGCGGCCCTTCCGGACCCCGTGGGTGCCGTTCCTGCCGATCCTGTCGATCGGCTTCTGCTTGTACCTGATCGTGAGCCTACCGCTGCTGACGAAGTTGCGCTTTATCGCCTGGCTGGTCCTCGGCGCCGCGATCTACTTCGCGTACAGCGTGCGCCACAGCCGAGTGCGCCGCGAAGGCGAAGTCGTCAGCTGAGCTCCGCCGCCAGTCGCAGCGCCCCCAGCGGCGCGTCCACGGGCCCGCTCGCCAGAATCGCCCGCGGCAGGTCGGCGGCCAGGGCCGCGCGAAAGGCAGCGAGCAGCGGCGACGTCGGCCGCAGCAGCCCGCCGCCGGTGGCGACCGCTAGGGGCTTCCCGGCAGGGAAGTGCCGGGCCAGCACACGCACGAGCGCGACGAGCTCGCGGGCGGCGTCGTCCACAGTGCGCTGGGCCACGGCCTCCCCTTCCCGGGCCGCGTTGAGCACGTGCGGCGCGAGCGCCGCGACCTGGGCCGGCGTGGCGAGGGTCGCCCAACCGATCAGCGTGTCGAAATCCGTCAGCCCCAGCGCCGCCAGCAGCCGGGAGAGCAGCGTGGACCCTTCGCCCCGTCCGTCATACGCGCGGCTGGCGGCCTGCAGCGCCCGCCGCCCGAGCCAGTAGCCGCCGCCTTCGTCGCCGAGCTGCCAGCCGAATCCCCCGCTGCGGTGCACCTGGCCCTGTGGGTCCCGGGCGAATGCCACCCCCCCCCGGTCCCCCGCCCCGAAGGCGGCGGCCAGGGCGATCTCGCCGTCGCTCATCGCCCGGGCCTGGCGCGCCACACCGCGTGCCATCAGGGCGGCCTCGAGCGCGCGCTGCTCCCGGGCCCGACCCGCCCCAGCGGCGCCCACCACCAGCCGATCGGCGGGCAGCTCGACGCCGGCGAGGCCCGCCGCGCGACGCGCCGTCTCGGCGATTACCACGGCGGAGTGCTCGGCGCCTTCGGGCCGCATGGCCGCCCCCGGGCCCTCCGCGCGCGCGAGCACGGTGAGGTCCCGGTGGCCAACGATGACGGTCGTATGCGTGCCCCCGGTGTCCACCCCCAGCAAGAGGGCGGTCGGGCGGTCGGGCGGACCGTCGGGCGGAGGAGTCACGTGCTGACCGCCTGATCGCTTGACCGCCCGACCGCCGATGAGGCCATCCCTGCCAGCACCGTGATCCCGGTGCCGAGCGGCACATACCACGGCCAGGCGAGTCCCGGGAGCCAACGCACCGGGAACCGAGGGATTACCGCGCCCAGCACGATGGGGGCCATCACGGCCACGCTGATCACGACGGCGAGGATCACGTCGCGCTCCCGGGCGCGGGGCCAGAGCCCACCCAGCAGGTAGGTGCCGAGCAGGCCGCCGTAGGTGAGCGACGCGATGGTGAGCGCGAGCTGCACGACTGGTGTGTCCTGGCGGCGGAACGCCATCGCGCCGGCGGTCAGGATCGCGGCCCAGGCGAGCGTCAGCCAGCGGCCGACGCCGAGGAGCCGGGCGGCATCGTGGTGACCGGTGAGGGCGACGTAAAAGTCGTGGGTGGAAGCCGACGCGAGCGAGTTGACGGCGGAGGCGTGGCTGCTCATCGCGGCGGCGAGGATGCTCGCGACGACGAGCCCCGCCAGCCCCGCGGGGAGCTGGGTCACGACGAACGTGGGATAGATGGCGTCGCTGCGCATCCCCACGTGGTCCGCGCCGGCGAGCCACAGCGCCGTCCCGACGAGCAGGAACAGCGCGAACTGGCCGATGATGAACGCGCCGGAGCCGATCAGCGCTTTGCGCGCGTCGCGCAGCCCGCGGGCGGCGAGGAGCCGCTGCACGATCAGGTGGTCCGTCCCGTGGGAGGCGGCCGCCAGCAGCGCGCCGCCGATGACGCCGCCCCAGAAGGTGTAGAGCACGGCGAACGAGAGGCGGAAGTCGAAGACGGCGAGCTTACCGGCGTCCCACGCCGCTCCGAACGCATGCCAGCCGCCGGCCAGCCCCGTCGCGACGATCAGTGTCGCGATTCCGCCGAGGAGGTAGACGCCGAGTTGGATCACGTCCACCCAGACGACGGCGCGCAGGCCGCCGATCCACGTGTAGACGCACGTGACGATCCCGATCGCGAGGATGCCGAGGGCCAAGCTCCAGTGGGTGATGATGGCGAGGGGGATCGCGGTGGCGAAGATCCGAACGCAGTCGGCCAGGGCGCGCGTGACGAGGAAGATGCCGGACGCCGTCCGGCGGGCCGCGGTGCCGAAGCGGTGCTCAAGCCGTTGGTAGGCGGTCTCCTGGGTGCCTTGGAAATAGCCGGGGAGGAGCAGCGCCGCGACGCCGATCCGGCCCACCAGGTAGCCGAAGGCGAGTTGCAGGAACGTCAGGTCTCCCCGGGCGGCGATGCCGGGGATCGAGATGACGGTGAGGGCGCTCGTCTCGGTGGCGACGATCGACAGCATGATCGCCCACCACGGTAGCCCGTGACGGCCGAGGAAGTAGTCGCTCGTGTCGCGCTGGCGCCCGGCGAAGAGTAGCCCGGTGGCGATGACGGCCGCGAAGTATGCGGCGATCACCGCGAGATCGAGCGGCCGCACGGGTCAGCAAAAAGGCCCGCGTCGAACGCGGGCCCTCACTGCTACGCAGGGAATCGCCAATGCGGCTCAGACGGTAAACGACGATCCGCAGCCGCAACCGCCGCTGGCGTTCGGGTTCTCGAAGGCGAACCCGGACTCCTGGAAGTTGCTCTTGTAGTCGAGCCGGACGCCGTTCAAGTACTGCGCGCTGAAGCCGTCCACGAACACGCGCACGCCGGCGCTCTCCAGCACCAGGTCGTCCTCGAGGGGCCGCTCCTCGATGTTCAGGCTGTACTTGAAGCCGGAACAGCCGCCGGGGAGCACCGCGATGCGCAGGCCCGCCGTCTCGGCCGACACCTTCTCTTCGGCCATGAACTTCTGGACTTCGGCGGCCGCCGTCTCGGTGAGCGTGAGCGTGATCGCCGTCGGCTTCTGGATCGTGGTCATCTCTATCCTCCCGTCGCCACGCAACTTAGAACGTTACAGCCGCGATGTCAACACACTCTCAAACCCCTCCCCTATCGATCGGGTTCCCGCAGCGCATTCACCACGAGGTCGGCCACCCGCGGGCGCACCTGCAGGATCTTGGTGTTGGCGCGCGTAGGGTTCACCCGGTTCGTCAGCAGAATAATGAAGAGGTCCTTCTCCGGATCCATCCAGATGGACGTACCGGTGTACCCGGTATGTCCGAACGCGTGCTCGGAGAGTCGGGTTCCCGCGCTCGAGGGTTGAGAGGGTGTGTCCCAGCCGAGAGCGCGAGAGGAGCCCGGGGGAATGTCCTGGCGACGGAGGAACTCGGCGATGGTCGATGAGCTCACCCCGGGGCGTCGCCCCGGGGTCAGCCGCCCCGCGCGCGCATCCAGCAGCCAGGTTGCGAACACGGCGAGGTCGGGCGCGCTCGAAAACAGTCCGGCGTTCCCCGATACGCCACCCAAGCGCGCCGCGCTCTCGTCGTGCACCTCGCCGATGAGCAGGCGATGGCGGAACATCGTGTCCACCTCGGTGGGCGCGATGCGGCTGCGCCACGAGGGCGGCGGCACAAAGCGCGTGGATGTCATGCCCAGCGGGTCTACCACGCGCTCGGCGAGGAAGCGGTCAAGCGGCTCCCCCGTCACCCGCTCCACCACCTGCATCAGCACGATCGCGCTCAGGTCCGAGTAAGTGAAATGGACGCCGGGCTCCCACAGCAGCGGCGCGGTGTCCACGAACGCGAGCGCCGCGGCGCGCGTCCGCGTCGAATCGTAGAGGGGGAGATCCGCGGCCAGGCCGGCCGAGTGGGTCAGCAGGTGGCGGATGGTTACGCGCTCCTTGTTCGGTCCGCGGAATTCGGGAAGGTAGCGCTGCACCGCGGTGTCGAGACCGAGCCTGCCCTCATGCACGAGGATCATGCAGGCGGTCGTGAGACCGATCACCTTGGTGAGCGAGGCGAGATCGTAGATGGTCGCCGGGGTCACCGGGCGGGCGTCGTTCCGGGCATAGTGCCCGACCGCGGCGAGCA
>QHUY01000049.1:0-26797 GCA_003223415.1 Gemmatimonadota bacterium | reverse complement strand
GGGGGGGGGGAGGCGCGGTATGGCACGCCGCGACGACCAACGCGGCCGTGGTGACCGGAACGCTCCTCACGGCTGCGCGACGGGCGGTGGCAGCGGCGGCACCGTCGAATCGGGGATGACGATGCCGAACCCGACCCCGTAGGCGGAGGGGGGGGGCAGGCGGATCGGCAGGTGGCCGCTGATCGGCGAGTAGCCGAGCAGCGCCCGCGCCGCCGCGCGCTCGCAGGCGCGCGCGCCGCTCCAGGCCAGCAGGTACGTCTTCACGGTCGGCGCCTGGTTCAACAGGTACGGACTGCCGAAGGTGATCATCACCGTCGGCTTCCCCGAGTCGGTCGCGGTGATGAGCCGCGCCAGCGAGTCGGGCAGGGCGATGTTGCCGCGCGATGAGATCGGCTTGACGTTGGACGCGAACACCACCGTGGGGGCGCGCGCCAGGACGCTGCGCGCCGAGTCGTAGGAGGCCGGTCCCGACATCGGCCAGAGCCGGAAGTAGTCGACGGTATCGCCGTTGCGGCGCAGCACGTCGGCGAGCGTGAAGCCGACGGTGGCGTTGCCCTCGTCCGAATACGCGATGAGGGCGAGGCGGGACCGCTTGGCGCGGAGCGCACGCAGCGTCCCCGCCGTGTCGCGCACCAGCGTGAGGGCGCGCACGGCGAGGTCGTTGGCGGCGTCCTGGTAGCGCTTCGCGCCGACCACCCGCATGATCGAGTCCAGCGGCACGGTGCGGTGCTCCAACAGGCCGAGGCGGCGCTTGATCTCCAGGACGCGACGCACCGAGGCGTCGAGGCGCTCGCGGGAGGCCCGCCCGCTCGCCACCGCCGCCGTCATCGCGTTCACGGCCGAATCGGGGTCGGCGGGAATGAGCAGCAGGTCGGCGCCCGCGAGGAAGGCGCGCACCGTGGCTTCCCCCGAGCCGTACTTCGTCACGATCGCGCCCATGTCGAGCGCGTCCGTCACCACAACGCCGTGGAAGCGCAGCGAGTCGCGCAGCAAGCCGGTCAGGGCCGCGGCGGACAGCGTCGCCGGGCCGCTGTCGCCGGTCACCGCCGGAAAGGCGATGTGGGCGCTCATCACCACGTCGGCCCCGGCGTCGATGCCGGCCCGGAACGGCACCAGCTCCTGGGTGTCGAGCTGCGCGTAGCCGGCGGTGATCACCGGCAGGCCGATGTGCGAGTCGGCTTGCGTGTCGCCGTGGCCCGGGAAGTGTTTCAGCGTGGCCAGCATCCCGTGGTCACGCAGCCCGCGGACGTAGGCCTGGACGAGCTTCGAGACCGCTCGCGGGTCCTCCCCGAACGAGCGGGTGTTGATGATCGGGTTGAGTGGGTTGTTGTTGAGGTCGGCGTCGGGAGCGAAATTGACGTGGATGCCGACCGCCCGGCCTTCGACGGCCGCCGCCTCCCCGATGGTGTAGGCGTCCCTGGGGTCGCCCGTCGCGCCCACGGCCATGATCTGTGGAAACGTCGTGGCGCCGACGACCCGCATGCCGGCCCCCCACTCGAGGTCCGCCGACACGAGCAGCGGCAACCGGGACCGGCGCTGCAGCACGTTGAGCTTGGCGGCGATGTCGAACGGCGACCCGGCGAAGATGATGATGCCGCCGACCTCCAGCGAGTCCACCCAGCGTTGCGCTACGAGGAACGCGGAATCGTCGAGCGCGCTGTAACTTCCCGGGAGCCGAGGCATGACGAGCTGGGCGACCTTCTGGCGGACGGAGAGCCCGGCGAGCATCGAGTCGATCGAAGGCGGCATGGGAAGCACCGGTCTGCCCGACCGCCCGACCGCCTGACCGCCGGCGCAACCGACCGCCAGCGCCACGACTAGGAGTTTATGCGCGCGCATCATCTCTCGGTGTTGGGGTTGCTGCTGTTCTGCACCGCTCCGGCGCTGGCGCCCCCGCCTGCGCCGGTGCGTCCCGGGGTCGAAGTCCTGCTCGCCGATTCGTTACATCTGATCACCGGCAAGCGCTTCGGCCTGCTCACCAATCACACCGGCGTCGACCGTCTGGGCCACCGCGATGCCGATCTGCTGCGTGCGGCGCCCGGCGCACGGCTGACGGTGCTGTTCAGCCCCGAGCACGGTTTTCGCGGCCTGGAAGACCGGCCGGGCCTCCCCGATGGCGTCGACTCGGCCACCGGACTCCCAATCTACAGCCTCTACGGGGGGTCGCGCCTGGCCGCGCGCACGGCGCTCGACTCGGTCGACGTCGTGCTCATCGATCTCCAGGACGTCGGCGCCCGCTACTACACCTACCCGGCCACCGCCGCCTCCCTGATGCGGGACGCTGCCGGCAAGGGCAAGCGCGTGATCGTCCTCGACCGCCCCGACCCGATCGGCGGCGTGAGCGTGCAGGGCAACGTGCGGGCCGCGATCGGCGACCCCGACTCCGACTTCGTCGGGTTCCTGCCCGTCCCGATGCGCCACGGCATGACCCTCGGCGAGCTCGAGCGCATGGCGAACGACTTGCTCGGTCTACACGCCGATCTGGTCGTCGTGCCGGCGGCGGGCTGGCGGCGCGGCGTCTACTACGACTCGACGGGGATGCCGTGGATCAAGCCGTCGCCCAACATGCCGAGTCTGGAGAGCGCGATCCACTACCCGGGGACGTGCCTGTTCGAAGGGACGAACCTGTCCGTAGGCCGGGGCACGCCCATGGCATTCCAGATGATCGGGGCGCCGTGGCTCGACCCCGCCGCCCTGCTCCGCCGCCTGCGGGAATGGGGAATGGGGAATGGGGAATGGCTGGCGGGCGTCGAGATCGCCGACACGACGTTCACTCCTCGCGGACCCACCGACGGCAAGTACGACGGGGTGGCGCTGCGCGGCGTGCGCCTGCGCGTGACGAATCGCGACCGCTACGACCCCACGTGGACAGCGGTCGCGCTGCTCGCGGCCGTCCGTGCCACGCACGCTGACTCGTTCCGATTCCGTCCGCAGAGTTTCGACCGCCTGGCGGCGGGTCCCGAGCTGCGTGAGGCGGTCGCGGCGGGCCGCGCGCCTGCCGACATCTGGCGTGGTTGGGATGCGGCGCTCGCGCGGTTCCGCCAGACCCGCGCCAAGTACTTGCTTTATTAAGGGTTCACGCGCGTCGCGCACCTTCCGCGCGCTCCAGGGCCTCATTAGCTTCTCCCGGCTATGAACGTGATCCCCCAGCCGGTCAAGGACGGATTCGTGCGATTGGTCGGTCCGATCGCGCGGGCCCTGGTCCGGAGTGGGGTGAAGCCGAATGTCGTGACCACCGTGGGTACGCTGGTGGTGCTCGGCGCGGCTGCGGCGTTCTGGCGCGGGGCGCCCCATTGGGGGGGCGCGCTGCTGCTCGCGAGCGGCCTGCTCGACATCCTCGACGGCCAGGTGGCTCGCCAGGGGGGACTGACCACCACGTTCGGGGCGTTCTACGACTCGACGCTGGACCGCGTGGGCGAGTCGGCGATTTTCGGCGGGATCGCGCTCTGGTTCCAGCATGGTGGCGTGCCGGCGGAGCGGGCGCCGCTCGCGGTGGGGCTCTCGATTGCCGCGCTCGTCTCGTCGCTCCTCGTCTCGTACACGCGGGCGCGGGCCGAGGGGCTGGGACTCGAGGCGAAGGTGGGGATCGCGCAGCGCGCGGAGCGGTTCGTGCTGCTCGGGGTGCCGACGCTGTTCTTCGGGGCCGGGCGGGACGGCGCGCTGCTGTTCTGGATCGTCGTCGTGCTCGCGGTGGCCACCACCATCACGGTGCTCCAGCGCGTCGTTCATGTGGCGCGCGTCAGTGCGACCGCGACCCGGGTGCCGACGCCCCGGCGGGACACGCTGCCGGGCCGCGCGCCGCAGCGGAAAGGATCCTAACTCGTGCCGACTGCAGCCCGCCGGGACATCGCGCCCGCGCACGGAAAGCTCGGCGTCCTGCTCGTCGGGCTGGGCGCCGTCTCCACCACTTTCATCGCGGGCGTCGAGAACGTGCGCCGCGGGCGGGCGCTGCCCATCGGGTCGCTGACCCAGATGGGGACCGTCCGGCTCGGCAAGCGCACCGAGAAGCGCGCGCCGAAGATCAAGGACTTCCTCCCACTCGCCGACCTCGCGGACCTGGTGTTCGGGGCGTGGGATCCCTTTCCCGACGACGCCTACACCGCGGCCACGAAGGCGGGCGTCCTCGAGCGCGAGCACGTGGAGCCCATCGCCGAGTTCCTGAAGGGCATCAGACCGATGCCGGCCGCGTTCGACCAGCACTACGTGAAGCGGCTGCATGGCACCAACGTCAAGCGCGGCAACACCAAGCGAGAGCTCGCCGAGCAGCTCCGGGCCGACATCCGCGATTTCAAGAAGAGCAGCGGCGTGGACCGGCTCGTCATGGTGTGGTGCGCCTCGACCGAGGTGTTCATTGCGCCGGGACCAGCGCATCAGACGCTCGCGACCTTCGAGCAGGCGATGGAGCAAAACGATCCGGCCATCGCCCCGTCGATGCTCTATGCCTACGCCGCGCTGATGGAGAGCGTGCCCTTCGCCAACGGCGCGCCCAACCTCACGGTGGACGTCCCGGCGCTCGCGCGGCTGGCCGAGGAGCGCAAGCTCCCGATCGGCGGCAAGGACTTCAAGACCGGGCAAACGATGATGAAAACCGTGCTCGCGCCGGCCTTCAAGGCGCGGATGCTCGGCCTCGCGGGCTGGTACTCGACCAACATCCTGGGCAACCGCGACGGCGAGGTGCTGGACGACCCCGAGTCATTCAAGACCAAAGAGGAGTCCAAGCTCGGCGTGCTGGAGTACATCCTGCAGCCGGAGATGTATCCCGAGCTGTACGGCAAGGTGTTTCACAAAGTCCGGATCAACTACTACCCGCCGCGGGGGGATAATAAGGAAGGCTGGGACAACATCGACATCTTCGGATGGCTCGGCTACCCGATGCAAATCAAGGTCGACTTCCTGTGCCGCGACTCGATTCTCGCGGCCCCCATCGTGCTCGACCTGGCGCTGTTCTTCGATCTGGCGCAGCGCGCCGGTCTGTGCGGGGTCCAGGAGTGGCTCTCCTTCTACTTCAAGAGCCCCCAAACGGCCCCCGGGCTCTACCCCGAGCACGACCTGTTCATCCAGCAGACGAAGTTGAAGAACACTCTCCGGTGGCTGATGGGCGAGCAGCAGATCACCCACCTGGGGGTCGAATACTACGAGTACGGGGAGAAGTGACCGCTTCCTCCGACGATCCAGCACTCAAGGAGACTCCCGCCCGATGATGACGCCGATGTTCGACGCCGTGCGCCGTTGCGCGGCCGCCGCCCTGCTGGTCTTGGGGCTCGCCGCCCTGCTGGCCCACCCGGCGGCGGCCCAGGCGGCGCAGGTCGCGGCAGCCGCGGCCCAGACCCACGAGGCGGCCGGCGGTGAGGCGACCCTCGTGCTCCCCGACCTGCAAGGGGCGACGTTCCTCGGCGGGATCAGCGGCGCCCACCTCCTGCTGTGGGGGCTCCTGGTGTGCGCGCTGGGGCTGCTGTTCGGTCTCCTGATCTACACGCAGCTCAAGAACCTCCCGGTCCACCAGGCCATGCGGGAGGTGTCCGAGCTGATCTACGAAACCTGCAAGACCTACCTCATCACGCAGGGCAAGTTCCTGCTCGTGCTCTGGGTGTTCATCGGGGCGATCGCGGCGATCTACTTCGGCGGGCTGGCCAGCACCGTGGACGCCGGCGGGGCGCCGGCACACGGCTATCCGCCGCTGAAGGTCGCGATCATCCTGCTGTTCAGTCTGGTCGGCATCGCGGGGAGCTACAGCGTGGCCTGGTTCGGGATCCGGGTGAACACATTCGCCAACTCGCGCACCGCGTTCGCGAGCCTGTCCGGCAAGCCGTATCCCTGCCATCAGATTCCGGTGAAGGCGGGGATGAGCATCGGCATGTTGCTCGTGAGTATCGAGCTGATCATGATGCTCTTCATCCTCCTGTTCGTCCCGGGTGACTACGCCGGCCCGTGCTTCATCGGCTTCGCGATCGGTGAGTCGCTGGGCGCGGCGGCGCTGCGCGTGGCGGGCGGCATCTTCACCAAGATCGCCGACATCGGGTCGGACCTGATGAAGATCGTCTTCAAGATCAAGGAGGACGACGCGCGCAACCCCGGCGTGATCGCCGACTGCACCGGCGACAACGCGGGCGATTCGGTGGGGCCGAGCGCCGACGGGTTCGAGACCTACGGGGTCACCGGGGTGGCGCTGATCACGTTCATCCTGCTCGCCGTGCACGAGCCGTTGGTGAAGGTCCAGCTGCTCGTCTGGATCTTCGTGATGCGCATCATCATGATCGTCACCTCCGGCCTCTCGTACTACCTGAACGCCGTCTTCACGAAGGCCAAGTACGCCAACGCCGACACGATGAACTTCGAGGCGCCGCTGACGACCCTCGTCTGGCTGACGTCGATCGTGTCGATCGTCCTGACCTACGTCGTCTCCGCCGTCATCATCCCGGACGTGGGCGGCGACCCCACCCTGTGGTGGAAGCTCTCGACCGTGATCACCTGCGGCACGCTGGCCGGCGCGATCATCCCCGAGCTGGTCAAGGTGTTCACCTCGATGGACTCCCGCCACGTGCGCGAAATCGTGACGTCCTCGCGCGAGGGCGGCGCCTCGCTCAACATCCTCTCGGGCTTCGTGGCCGGGAACTTCAGCGCGTACTGGCTCGGCCTGGCGATGTTGTCCCTCATGGCCATCGCCTTCGGCGTCAGCACGACCGGCCTCGCGCACCTCATGATCGCCCCGGCGGTGTTCGCCTTCGGGCTCGTGGCGTTCGGGTTCCTCGGCATGGGCCCCGTCACCATCGCGGTGGACTCCTACGGCCCGGTGACCGACAACGCCCAGTCGATCTACGAGCTGTCCACGATCGAGCAGCTCCCCGGCGTCAAGGCCCAGATCAAACGGGACTTCGGCTTCGACGTGCACTTCGAGCGCGCCAAAGAGAACCTCGAGGAGAACGACGGCGCCGGCAACACCTTCAAGGCCACCGCCAAGCCGGTGCTGATCGGCACCGCGGTGGTCGGCGCCACGACGATGATCTTCTCGATCATCGTCGCTCTCACCCGCGGCTTGCAGCCGGAGCTGCTCGGCAACCTCTCGATCCTGCACGCACCGTTCCTGCTCGGCCTGATCGCGGGCGGCGCGATGATCTATTGGTTCACCGGCGCCTCCACCCAGGCGGTGACGACCGGGGCCTACCGCGCCGTCGAGTTCATCAAGGCGAACATCCGGCTCGAGGGCGCCACCAAGGCCTCGGTGAGCGACAGCAAGAAAGTCGTCGAGATCTGCACGCAGTACGCCCAGCGGGGCATGTTCAACATCTTCCTCGCGGTGTTCTTCGCGACGCTGGCGTTCGCCTTCGTCGAGCCGTACTTCTTCATCGGCTACCTGATCTCCATCGCGCTGTTCGGCTTGTTCCAGGCCATCTTCATGGCCAACGCGGGTGGCGCCTGGGACAACGCCAAGAAGGTCGTGGAGACCCAGCTGAAGCAGAAAGGCACCGATCTCCACGCGGCCACGGTGGTCGGCGACACCGTCGGGGATCCGTTCAAGGACACGTCCTCGGTCGCGATGAACCCGATCATCAAGTTCACGACGTTGTTCGGGCTGCTCGCCGTGGAGCTCGCCGTCTCGCTCACGGCCGAGCGCGGCGCGGCCCTGACGCACGTCATCGCCGCCCTGTTTTTCGCGGTGTCGGTCGCGTTCGTGTGGCGCTCGTTCTACGGCATGCGGATCGAGGCGAAAACGGCCGCGCGGCGATGAGTCCTGCGCAGATCGCCGTGACGGCCGCCGGCGCCGCCGGCATCGTCTGGGTGCTGTGGTACTTCCTGCTCTCCCGGCAGCCGGGGACCGCGGCCGCCCTGGCCGTCACGGCCGAGGGGGGCGTGCAGGAGATCCGCGTCCTGGTGAAGGGGGGCTACACCCCCGACACGATCCTCGTGCAGGCCGGCAAGCCGGTGCGGCTGCAATTCTACCGCGACGAGACGGCCGACTGCTCCGAGCGCGTCGTGTTCGAAGCGTTCGGGATCAACCAGGAGTTGCCGGCGTTCCAGACGACGACCGTCGAGTTCACCCCCAAGGAACCGGGCGAGTACCCGTTCCGTTGTGGAATGAACATGCTGAAGGGACTGCTCGTCGTGGAGCCGCCCGGCACGACCCGGAAGGCGGCCTCCTCACCGCACAAGTTCCATGAGTAAGAGCCGCATCGTCCTGCCCATCGAAGGCATGAGCTGCGCCTCTTGCGCCGCGACGGTGCAGGAGGCCCTGCAGGGCGTCGCCGGCGTCAGCACGGCCGCGGTCAACTATGCCACCGCCCGGGCGGCGGTCGAATACGACGACGCCCAAACCAACGTCGGGCAGCTGGTGAGGACGGTCCGCGAGGCGGGCTACAACTGCGGCAAGGCGACCGTCACCTTCGCGGTCGAGGACCTCCACTACGCGCCCAGTGTCGCCCCGCTCGAGAAGGAGCTGGGGCGGGTCCCCGGCGTGATCCATGTGGTCGCCAACCAGGCCACCGAGCAGGTGACCGTCGAGTACGTCCCCGGCGCCGTCACCGCGGAGACGCTGGAACGGGCCGTCGCGGACGCGGGGTTCCGCGTCGCCGCGCCGATCGCCGCCGAGGATCCGCTCGAGCGAGAGCGCCTGGCCCGCACGCGCGAGATCCGCACCCTCGCCTGGAAGTTCGCCCTCGCCGCGGTCGTCACGGTGCTCGCCATGGTCGGCGCCATGCTCCTGATGGCCGACCGGCCCATGGGCACCTTCAAGCAGTTCGACCTGCTCGGCCGCCTGCTCATGCCGCTGGCGGTGCAGCTACGCGACTGGGTGGCGAGCCAGGGGTACGTGCTCGACCTCGAGTGGGTGAAGCGCGGGCTCGGGCTGCTCACGCTGCCCGTGGTCCTGTGGTCGGGCCAGCAGTTCTACCGCGGCGCCTGGAGCGGCTTCACGCATCGCACCGCCGACATGAACACGCTGATCGGCGTGGGGACCGGCGCCGCGTACCTGTATTCGGCGGTGGCCACGATCGCGCCAGGGTTGTTCACGGGCGCGGGGCTGCCCGCCGACGTCTACTACGAGGCCGTCTCCGCCATCATCGCCCTGATCCTCCTGGGCCGGCTGCTGGAGGCTCGCGCCAAGGGCCGGACGTCGGCAGCCATCCGCCGGCTGGCGGGGCTCAAGGCGAGAATCGCACACGTGCGGCGCGACGGCACGGAGACCGACATCGCCGTCGAGGCGGTCGTGCCGGGCGACTTCGTCATCGTGAAACCGGGAGAGAAGATCCCGGTGGACGGCATCGTGACCGAAGGGGCTTCGGCGGTGGACGAGTCGATGCTCACGGGCGAGCCGCTGCCGGTCGCGAAAAAGGTCGGCGACGAGGTGATCGGGGCAGCTCTGAACACCACCGGGAGCATCACCTTCCAAGCCACGCGGGTCGGGAAAGACGCCGCGCTCGGTCAGATCGTCAGGCTGGTCGAGGACGCCCAGGCGACCAAAGCACCGATCCAGGGCCTCGCCGACACGGTCGCGGGCGTGTTCGTGCCGATCGTGATCGCACTTGCCATCGCGGCGTTCGTGCTCTGGTTCGACTTCGGCCCCCAGCCCGCGCTCATCTTCGCGACGGTCGCGCTCGTCACCGTGCTCATCATCGCGTGCCCCTGCGCGCTCGGTCTCGCCACGCCGACCGCCATCCTCGTCGGCACCGGTAAGGCGGCCGAGCACGGGATCCTGATCCGCGGGGGGGACGCGCTGGAGCGCTTGAGCGAGGTGCGCACCGTGCTGCTCGACAAGACCGGCACCATCACCGAGGGCAAACCGGCGGTCACCCACATCGTCACGGCCAAGAAGCCCGACGGCACGCCCATCGCGCCGGCCGACGTGCTCAAGTGGGCGGCGTCGGTTGAGCAGCGCTCCGAGCACCCGCTCGCCCAGGCGATCCTCAAGGCGGCCAAGGACAAGCAGGTGAGCCTGCTGCCCGTGGAGAAGTTCGCGGCGATGGAAGGCCGCGGCGTGCGCGGCACCGTGGACCGGCGCATCATCGAGGTGATCTCGCTGCGCCACGCGCGCGAGCGCAGCCTCGAGCTCGGTACGCTCGGGCAAGACGCCGACCGGCTGGCGGCGCAGGGTCGCAGCCCCGTGATCGCCGTCGTCAACAACACGGTCTACGCGGTGATCGCGATTTCCGATCCGATCAAGCCGACCTCGAAGGTGGCGGTGGAGCACCTCAAGAAGATGGGCCTGCAGGTGCTCATGGTCTCCGGGGACTCGAAGAAGGGGGCGGAGGCGGTCGCGAAGGACGTCGGCGTGGACGAGGTGATCGCCGAGGTTCTGCCATCCCAGAAGGCCGACCTGGTACGGAAGTTCCAGCGGGAGCAGGGCGGCGTTGCGATGGTGGGCGACGGCATCAACGACGCCCCCGCGCTCGCGCAGGCCGACGTGGGGATGGCGATCGGGACCGGCACCGACGTGGCGATGGAGGCGTCCGACGTCACGCTGATCCGCGGGGACCTGCGCGCGGTGGTGACGGCGATCCAGCTCTCGCGGCGCACCCTACGGACGATCCGTGTCAACCTCTTCTGGGCGTTCATCTACAACGCCCTCGGCATCCCCATCGCCGCCGGAGCGCTCTATCCGTTCCTGGGGGTGCTGCTGTCGCCGATCCTGGCGAGTGCGGCGATGGCGTGGTCGAGTCTGTCCGTCGTCCTCAACTCCCTCACCTTGCGGCGCTTCAAGCCGGCCTGGGCCACCTGACGGACAGTCGGACCGTCGGACGGAACGAGCAATGCGATACTTCCATCGAACGAGCTTGACGCCAGACGCGGTGCTCGCGCAGGCGAAGGCGTTTTTCGGGGCGCGACTCGTGCCCGCCGAGGAGTCGCCGCGACGGCGGGTGTACAGTGGCGGCATCGGGAAGGTCGCGATCAGCGCGCGGCCGGAGGGCGGGCACTACACGCTCGTCGAGGTCGGCACCGATCAGCCGGGAGAGTCGGAGCTGGACAGGCTCGCCAAACGATTCCTCGCTGAGGTCCACCAGGTGGTGGAGCCCACGCACGAGGTGCGGGGAGCGTACTAGTGCCGTTCCACCCTCTCTAGCCGCCCAGCTTCGCGCCGTAGCCGACCGCCTGGACCACCGCGAGCAACTGCGCCGTCGTCACCGAGTCGTCGTCGAAGTCGATCTCCGCTTCGCCGTCCGGCAGGTCGACCACCGCGGTATAGACGCCGGCGATGCTCTTCAGCGCTTTCTCCACCTTCGCTTGGCAGTTGCTGCAATGCATGCCCGACACCCGCAGTTTGACGTTGGCCATGGCACTCTCCCCATGCGCGCTTGATTTGCCACCACCGTCCCGCCAAGTTTCACGCCCACTATAATTTACGTCAATGACCTCCCGCGCTATACCCGCTACCGAGCCGAGTCAGCCCGCCATCCCGGCGGATCTGTCGCGCGGGCAGCTGCTGGAGATCTACCGCTACCTACGCCTCACCCGCACCCTCGAGGAGCGGCTCACCGCGCTGTACCGCCAGAGCAAGGTGATTGGCGGCCTGTTCCGCTCGCTCGGCCAGGAGGGCGAGTCCGTGGCGTCGGCGTACGCGCTGGAGCGGGGCCGCCACCGCGACATCCTCTCGCCGCTGATCCGCAACCTCGGCTCGCTGCTGGTGATGGGCGCCAAGCCTGTCGAGATCCTGCGGCAATACATGGCCAAGGCCGATGGTCCCACCCGCGGGCGCGACACCAACGTCCACTTCAACGACCTCGAGCTGGGCTACCTGGGCCAGATCTCCCACCTGGGGGACATGTTCCCGGTGATGGCGGGGATCACGCTGACCTTCAAGATGCGGGGGGAGCCGCGGGTCGGCCTGGTCTACATCGGCGACGGGGGAACCTCCACGGGCACCTTCCACGAGGGACTGAACTTCGCCGCGGTGCAGCGCTGCCCGCTGGTCGTGATCGGCGAGTACAACCACTGGGCCTACTCGACGCCGGCCGAGAAGCAGTTCGGGGTGAAGGACCTGGCCGAGAAAGCGAAGGGGTACGGCATCCCGGCGGTCACGGTGGACGGCAACGACGTGTTCGCGGTGTACGCCGCGTCCAAGCACGCGGTCGAGCGGGCGCGGCGCGGCAAAGGCGTGCACTTCATCGAGGTGAAGACGTACCGCCGCAAAGGCCATGCCGAACACGACGACCAGCACTACGTGCCGCCGGGCGAGCTCGAGCGGTGGGCCCGCGAGAACGACCCGATCGACCGCTACGTGAAGCAGCTGCTGCGGAGCGAGTGGGTGAAGGAGGGGGACCTTGCGGAGATCGACGCGAGCGTGGGCGAAGAAGTCGATCGGGCGACCGACGTCTGTGCGGACGAGCGGTTGCCGGAGCCGGCGTCGGCGTTGCCCGGCGTGTATGCCGATCCCCCCGCGGCGGACACCCTGTGGTTCCGGCGGGTGTGATGGCCGAGATCACCTTCCTCGAGGCGCTGCGCCAGGGGCTCTGGGAGGAAATGGAGCGCGACGAGCGCGTCTTCATCCTGGGCGAGGACGTCGGGATCTACGGCGGCGCGTTCAAGGTCACCGAGGGCTTCGTCAAGCGGTTCGGCGAAGCGCGCGTGATCGACACGCCGATCTCGGAAGCGGCGATCGTCGGCGCCGCGGCCGGCGCGGCCCACATGGGGATGCGCCCGGTGGCGGAGATGCAATTCATCGACTTCATCTCCTGCGCGTACGACATGCTGACCAACTACGTGGCCACCGCCCGCTACCGCGCCGGTCTGTCCACGCCCATCGTGGTGCGTGGCCCCTGCGGCGGCTACGTGCGCGGTGGTCCCTTCCACTCGCAGAATCCGGAGGCGGCGTTCTTCCACACCCCCGGGCTCAAGATCGTCTACCCGGCGACGGCACGGGACGCCAAGGGGCTGATCAAGAGCGCCATCCGCGACGACGACCCGGTGCTCTATCTCGAGCACAAGTGGCTGTACCGCCGCATCAAGGAGCAGCTGCCGGAGGGGGAGGAGGTCCTGACCCCCATCGGCGAGGCGCGCCTGGCGCGGGAAGGGAAGGATCTGTCGATCGTCACCTATGGCGCCACGGTCTGGAAGGCGCTCGAGGCGGCCGAGGCGCTACAGCAGCAAGACGGCGTCTCGGTCGAGATCCTCGACCTGCGCACCCTGCTGCCGCTGGATGACGCGGCGATCATGCGGACGGTCAAGCAGACCAATAAGGTGCTGATCGTTCACGAAGACACGCGCACGGGGGGAGTGGCGGGCGAGATCGCCGCCCGGATCAACGAGCAGGCGTTCGAGTGGCTCGACGGCCCGATCATGCGCGTGACCGCGCACGATGTGCCGCTGCCGTACGCTCCGACCCTGGAAGACTACGTGCTGCCGCAGACGGACGATATCGTCAAGGCTGCTCGTTGGCTTGCGGCCTATTAGCCATCAGCCATCGGCCGTCAGCCGTCAGTGGTTGACTGAGGGCTGATGGCTGACAGCTGACGGCTTTCACGGAGAAGCTATGGCCCGGATTGACGTTCTGATGCCCCAGATGGGCGAGTCCATCGCCGAAGGCACGCTGAGCAAGTGGCTCAAGAAGCTCGGCGACGCGGTGAAGCGCGACGAGCCCCTGTTCGAGATCTCGACCGACAAGGTGGATGCCGAGATCCCGGCTCCCTCAGCCGGGACGCTCGTCGAGATCAAGGTGCAGGAAGGGCAGACGGTTCCGGTACAGACGCTCGTGGCGGTCATTGAAACCGACAAGGGCGCGGCTGTGTCGGCACCGGCCGTCGCCGCCGCCCCGGCGGCTCCCGTCGCGGCAGCGCCGGCACGCCCCGTCGCGGCTGCTCCGTCAGCCCCGACCGCCCGACCGGCTGACCGCCCGACCGCTCCGGCCGGGAAGGGCGACGGCGGGGTCGAGACCGCCGAAGAGCGCCTGCGCAAGAAGTCCACGCCGCTGGTCCGCAAGATCGCGGCCGAGCACCGCGTCGATATCTCGCGCATTCCGGGCACCGGCTTCGCGGGCCGCGTGACCAAGCAGGATATCCTGGGCTACATCGAGCGCGCGCCCGTCGCCGCGCCCGCGGCACCCGGCGCCCGATACCCGACACCTGCTGCGGTCGAGCACCCGGCGGCCGAGCCCTGGCCGGGCGACCGGGTCGAACCCTGGTCCAAGATTCGCAAGATCACCGCCGACCACATGGTGATGTCGCGCCGCGTTTCGGCGCACGTGGCGAGCTTTTTCGAGGTGGACTTCTCCCGCGTCGCCCAGCTACGGGCCAAAGCGAAGCAGTCCTACGCCGAGCGCGGCGCAAACCTCACCTTCCTCGCGTTCATCGCCAAGGCCTGCGCCGAGAATCTGCGCGCGCACCCGGTGATCAACGCCGCCGTCGGCGGGGACGCCACGATCTACCGCGGCGACATCAACATCGGGATCGCGGTGGCGCTCGACTGGGGTTTGATCGTGCCCGTCATCAAGCACGCCGACGAGCTGTCCTTGATGGGGATCGCGCGGGCGATCAACGACCTTGGCGAACGGGCCCGCACCAAGAAGCTGACGCCCGACGACATCCAGAAAGGCACGTTCACCATCACCAACCCCGGCGGGTTCGGGCCCTATGCCGGGATCCCGATCATCAACCAGCCGCAAGTGGCGATCCTGGGGGTCGGGGCGATCGAGAAGCGACCCAAGGTGATCACGCTCCCCGACGGCGGCGACGCCGTCGTCGTCCGGACACTGGGCATGCTCACGATGTCCTACGACCATCGCATCGTGGATGGCGCCGACGCCGACAAGTTCCTCGCGGACGTCAAGCGGATGCTGCAGGAATTCCCGGAGGGAGCGGTGTAACCATGCCGAAAGTCCTTACGGCCTCCCGGGTCCGCGTGCCGGCGCAGGCCGAGACTGAGTACCTTGCGATCCTACGGGAGCTGTGCCAGTTCGCGGACGCCCGCGGCCAGAAGATCTGGCTGTTCCGCAACGCCAAGGACCCGCGGCTGTTCATTGAGTTCTCGGAGAGCCCCACGGAGATGTCCCATCGGGCGCAGGCGTCCCGCTTGCCAGAGGAGATCAGGCTCGAGAAGCGGCTGCAGGGTCTCGTCACCTATGCGCCCGATGCCTGGGACCTCTGGACGGAAGTCTCGCTCGCCGCGGCGGCGGAGGCGTGAGCATGACGCAGCGCTCCATCACCGTCGACGGCGAGCCCTGGGAGGTGTCCCCCTCCGGCCGGGTCACGGTCTACGGCCAGGATCAATTCAGCATCGTGTTCCGGCTCGGCACCGGGCCGCAGCGGAAGCGGCGCTTCACCCGCTATGCGCCGGTCGGCAACCGCAGCCCGGATGCCGCCCTCGCCGAGTTGAGCGAGCGCCAGCTGTTGGACCTGTTCCATCACTCGCAGCCCGCCTGGACCGCCCCGGAGGGCGCGTACGGCGTTCGTTGACTTGCATTGCCACTCCATCGCCTCGGACGGGGAGTTCCCTCCGGAAGAGGTGGTCCGGCGGGCCCGCAACGTGGGGCTCGCCGCCATCGCGCTAACCGACCACGACACCACCGACGGCGTGCCCGCGGCCGCGCGTGCCGGCGCCGCGCTGGGCGTCCGCGTCATCCCCGGCTGCGAGTTCAGCGTCCGCGCCCCATGGGGCGAGCTGCACCTGCTCGCCTACTTCCTCGAGCCCGGTGCCCCGGCCCTCGAGGCCTTCCTGCGCGAGACGCGGGCCGCCCGCCGCCGCCGCGGCGAGCAGATGATCGACAAGCTGCAGAAGCTCGGCGTCGACATCGAGCTCGCAGACGTGACGGACCAGCTCGGCGCCGATGGCGCCCTGGGCCGGCCGCACGTGGCTCGAGCCCTGGTGGACGCCGGGGCCGTCGTGGACATCGGGGAGGCCTTCTACCGCTTCATCGGCCGGGGTCGCCCGGCCTACGTCGAGAAGCCGCTCCCAGCACTCGCGCAGGTCACCGAGCTCGTGCACGCCATGGGCGGGCTGGCCGTTGCCGCGCACCTGGGCGACCGCGGCACCGAGGGCCAGCTGCGGCAGTTCAAGGCGTGGGGCATGGACGGCATCGAGGTGCGCCACCCCAGCCACCCGCCCGCCACAGAGGCGCGGCTGACCCAGCTGGCCGAGCGGTTGGGTCTGGGGATCTCGGGCGGCTCGGACTGGCACGGCGACGCCGAGCTCGGCGATTCGCACGCCCCGCTAGGCGGCATGAACGTCCCCGCAGCCTGGCTAGAAGTCCTGGAGCGTCGTCGAGCGCCTCCGTGAACGACAATCGTCGAGGGGAACCGTATGAGTGATCTCCTGCCCACAGGCAGCCGGGCTCCCGAGTTCGCGGCCACGGCGTCGGATGGGAAGAGCTACGCGCTCGCCGACGTGCTCAAGCGATCGCACGTCGCGCTGATTTTCTATCCCGGCAACAATACCCCCGGCTGAAACCGCCAACTCTCCGCCGTGCGCGATGAGATCGAGCGGTTCCGGCAGGCGGGCATTCAGCCCTTCGGTGTCAACCCCGCGGCCGTGGGAAGCCACGCCGGCTACGTGGCGAAGATGCACTTCAACTTCCCGCTACTTTCCGACCCCGACCGCGCGATCGCGGAGGCGTATCACGCCCTGAAGGAAGACGGGAAGGGCATTCAACGATCGGTGTATGTCGTCGGCACGGACGGGACGATCAAGTTCGCGGAACGGGGCGCTCCGCCGCCGGCCGAGATCGTCGCCGCGGTGACCGGGGGACGGGGAAACGGCGTTCGTGCCTGACTTCCGCGGCAAGGTCGCGCTCGTGACCGGCGTCGGCCGGGTAGGCCAGATCGGCCACGCGGTCGCCCAGGGGCTGGGCCGCGCCGGGGCGAAGCTCGTGCTCGCCGACCGCAGCGCCGAGATGCTGGGGGAGCGGGTGCGGGAGCTCGCGGCCCAGGGGATCACGGCCCAGGCGGCGGCCGGGGACCTCACCCTGCCCGACGCTGCCCGGGCGGCGGTGGCGGTCGCGACTCGGCAGTTCGGCGGGCTCGACGTCGTCGTCAACGTGGCGGGTGGCCTGTTCTCCTTCGGGGACTTCCTCCAGCTCAAGCCCGAGCAGGCCGAGCTCGAGCTCGCCGCCAACGTCAAGACCACCCTGTTCGTCAGTCAGGCGGCCATCCCGGCGCTGATCGCGCGCGGCGGGGGGGCCATCGTCAACTTCTCCTCCATCGTCGTGCTGCGACCGCTCGCCCAGATGGCCGCCTACAGCGCGGCCAAGTGGGCGGTTGCCGGGCTCACCCGCGCCCTCGCGCGGGAGTTCCGCGACCAGCGGGTGCGCGTCAATGCCGTCGCGCCGGTCACAGTCCGTACCGCGGACAACGTGGCCCAAATGAAGCCCGATGCGACGACCCGCCTCGTCGAGTTGGCAGACCTCGTGGCCGCCGTGCTGTTCCTTGCGAGCGACGAGGCCCAAGGGGTCAGCGGCCAGATTCTGCCGGTCACCGGCCGGGACGTCTGACGGTGGAGCTCAAAGGACGTGCGGCGCTGGTCACGGGGGCGGGCCGGCGGGTCGGCCAGGCGATCGCGATCGGGCTCGCGCAGGCGGGCTGCGATGTCGCCGTTCATTATCATGGCTCCGCCGCCGGCGCCGCGGAAACGGCGAGTCGCATCCGCGCCGTGGGGCGCCGCGCCGAGCTGCTGGCAGCGGACCTGGAGAACGCGGCTGCGGCGCGCGCCCTCGCCGACCGGGCCGCCCGCGCTCTCGGCCGGCTCGACGTCCTGATCAACTCGGCCGCCATCCTGGTTCGCCAGCCGGTGGCGGAGATCACCCCCGAGAGTTGGGACCGGACCCTCAACCTCAACTTGCGGGCGATGTTTTTCGTTTCTCAGGGCGCCATTCCACACCTGCGGCGCGCTCCCCCGCCCGGCAAGATCGTCAACCTCGCGGACGTGGCGGCCTTCGAGCCCTGGCCAGCCTACCTTCCCCATTGTGTGAGCAAAGCAGGCGTTGTGATGCTCACCCAGGGGCTCGCCCGCGCGCTGGCGCCGGAGATCGCCGTCAACGCCGTCGCTCCCGGCGCCGTGCTCCTGCCGGACGATTGGGATGCGGCGACGCGCGCCCATTTCGCCGAGACGACGCCGCTCAAGCGCCTCGGCAGCGCCGAGGATGTCGTGAGCGCCGTCCGGTTCCTGCTCGAGGGGACGGACTACGTCAGCGGCAGCGTTCTCGTCGTGGACGGCGGCAGGCTGATCCGGTGAACGGCGTGGTCCGCATGCGGGACGTGGTCGTCGTGGGTGGCGGCTGCTACGGCACGTTCTACGCGACCCAGCTCGCCAAGGCCAAGGAGCGGGGGAAGGCGGACTTCCGGTCGGTGATCGTCGTGGATCGCGACGGCCGGTGCCGAGCGCGCCGCGAGCTGCCGCCGGCGTCGGACCGCGCGTTCGTGACGGCCGAGTGGGGCGCCTTTTTCGACACGTTCCTCGGCTCCGCCCGGCGCTCGCTGCCGTTCGAGCCGGGAGACTACATCGTCCCGTCCCCCCACATGCCGCACCTGATGTTCGAGTGGGTACGGCGCCGGGCCGAGCTGCGGTGGCCGCAGCGGGGGATCGCGGTGGAGCTCGTGCCCGGGCAGCTCGACATGCCGTACGACCGCATCGGGGCCGACCGCACGCGGTTCGTCTCCTTCGCCGGGTGGATCTGCCCGACGCACTGCATCGAGCCCGCCGTGTGCCCCGCGATCGGTGCGCCGCGCACCTGGGAGATGGCGGACGCGATCGTGGCGGTGGCGGAACGGCTCCGGCGGGCCGGCCGGCGCGTGTACGGGCCGGCCCTGTTCGTGTGCAAGCACCACGTGTTCGGCGTCGGGACGTTCGCTGTGGACGCGGTGCTCGCGGGCGATGGGATCGTGGCGAGCGCGGGGGCGCACCACGAGCCTGCGAGCGTGCTCGTGGGGACGATTTCGAGCTGCCACGGCGCCGTCAACCTATTGAGTATCGGTCCGGAGCGATCAGCTATCAGCCATCAGCCCTCAGCCGTCAGTTGTGGTGAGGGCGGTTGACTGATGGCTGACGGCAGATCGCTGATGGCTCCCGAGGAGCGCCGCGCGCACCTCGAGCACGCCCGCGAGCTGTTCAATAGGGGCGACTACTGGCTCGCGCACGAAGCGTTGGAAACCGTCTGGCGTTCTATTATTAAGGAGAGCGAAGAGGCCCGGGTGTGGCAGGGCCTGATCCAGGCGGCGGCCGCCATGCTGCACCGGCAGCGCGGCAATCGTCACGGCATCGTGAAGCTGGGGGCCGCGGCGTTGGCCAAGCTCGGCGGGCCGCAGCGGCCGGAGATCGAGTTCGACACCGTGACGTTCCGGGTTCAGTTGGGCCGGGCCCTGGCGGGCGACGCCGAGGCGCCGCGGCTCGAGTTCCGTGGGGACGACGGAGAACGGAAGACGGATGACTGAGTACGGCAAGAACGAGTACGACGTGATCGTCGTCGGCGCGGGGCCAGCGGGGCTGTGCGCCGCGCTGTATGCGGGCCGGGGGATGCTGCGAGCGCTCACGATCGAGCGCGGCGCGCCCGGCGGCGAGCTGCTCAACACCGACCTGATCGAGGATTACATCGGGTTCGAGAGCATCAAGGGCTGGGAGCTCAGCCAGAAAATGGCCGAGCACGCGAAGAAGTTCGGCGCTGAGATCGTGACCGATAACGTGGAGCGGATCCGCAAGGCCGACGACGGCTGGTTCGACGTCGCCACCGCCCGCGGCACGACCTACCGCGCCCCGACCGTCATCCTCACGGCCGGCGGCACGCCGGTGAAGCTGGGCGTGCCTGGGGAGAAGGAATACGCAGGCAAAGGCGTGTCCTACTGCGCGGTGTGCGACGGCGCGTTCTTCCGCGGCGAGGTGCTGGCGGTAGCGGGGGGCGGTGATGCGGCCGTCGAGGAAGCCGACTACCTGACCCGCTACGCCGCCAAGGTCTACATCGTGCACCGGCGCCACGAATTCCGCGCCTCGAGAATCCTGCAGGAGCGGGCGTTCGCGAACGCGAAAATCGAAGTCGTATGGAACAAGACGGTATCCGAGATCGTCGGCACCGAGAAAGGCGTGGACCACCTCGTGGTCCTCGATACGGTGACCGGCGGGCGGTCCACCCTGAAGGTCGGCGGCGTCTTCATCTTCATCGGGTTCAAGCCGAACACCCACCTCGTCGAGGGGCACGTCAAGCACGACGCCGCGGGCTACCTGATCACCGACGAGCGCATGATGACCTCGATCCCGGGGCTGTTCGCCGCGGGCGACGTCCGCGCGCAGCTCACCCGTCAGGTCACCACCGCAGTGGGGGACGCCACCACGGCGGCGATCGCGGTGGAGAAGTACCTCGCCGCCCTGCGCGAGCAGGAGAAAGCGAAGACGAAGGCGGCTGCGGCCTCGTGAAGGTCGTGCAGATCCCCAACGGCGGATTTCTCGAGAACTGCTACCTCGTGATCGACGAGGAGGCGCGCGAGTGCGCCATCGTCGATCCGGGCGAGGAGGCCGGCCTCATTCTCCAGAACGTGGCCGCGGCCGGCGCGCGGCCGGTCGCCGTGTGGCTCACCCATGCCCACCTCGATCACGTGCTGGGCGTCGGGCGCGTCGCCACCGAAACGGGGGCGCCGGTGTTTCTCCACCCAGCCGACCGGCTCCTCTACGACCACGTACCGCAGCAGGCCGAAGCCTTCGGACTCCGCGCGGAGGAGGTGCCGCCGCCCGACCGCGCCCTCGCGCACGGCGACGACGTGCGGGTGGGCGGGCTGACCTTTGCCGTCCGGCACACCCCGGGGCACTCGCCCGGCAGCGTGTGTCTCATGGGCCACGGCGTGGTGTTCGCGGGCGACGTGCTGTTTCAAGGGTCCATCGGCCGCACGGACTTGCCGGGCGGCGACGTCGACGCGCTGCTCGCCAGCATCGAGCGGGAGTTGCTTGTCCTCCCCGATTCCACCATCGTGTACAGCGGCCATGGACCCCAAACCACCATCGGTGCCGAGCGCCGCGGCAACCCGTTCCTCACCGGCGCCTTCCGCCCCGGACAGGCCTGAGTCCCGGCCCACCTGCTTGCGCTGCGGCGCCGAGGTGCGCCCCAAGCCGTGGGGCTGCACGAACCCGTGCCGCAATTGCGGGTTCCTCCATCCGCTGGGCGATTGCTCGGACTGATGTTCGCCTTCCCGCTCCCCATTCGGCATTCCGCACTCTGCATTTGATCATCCGCCATCTCCTCCCGCTCCTGGCGCTCGCCTTCGACGTCCTGGTCCGGGCGTGGCGCATTCAACTCGCCGTGTGGACCGCGGGCGGCCGCCTGACGTTCGGCGACGCCGTGCAGCTCAATCTCTATGGGGAAGCGGCCTCGACGCTGACGCCGAATCGGTTGGGCGGCGAGCCGGCGCGATTCGTCGGCCTGACGCAGGCGGGCCTGCGCCCGGTTACGGCCCTGGTCGCCTTGGGAGTCGAAGTCGCTGCCGAATGGCCGGTCTTCGCGCTCATGGCGGTGGGGCTCGCCGCCTACTACGTGCCGGGGTGGGAGGCGGCGGCCGAGGTCTGGCTGCGGAAACACTTGGCGGCGGATCTGGTGCTGATCGAGAGCGTGGTGCTCGCGGTGCTGCTCGTGGTCTATGTAATCCAGCGCTTCGTGAAGGCGGGGACGATCCGGCACCGGGTGCGGCGCCAGTGGCGCGTCGCGATGGCGCACGTGCGGCGGGCACCGTGGTGGGTGATGGTCGTCAACGCCGCGCTGACCGCCGTGAGCCTGGCCGCGCGCGCGCTCGTGCTGCCGGCGCTGGCCTGGGGGATGCCCGGGGCGCCGGAATTCGCGGTGATGTTCCTGGGATCGCTCGCGCTGCTCGCGGTGCCGCTGGCGGTACCCCTGCCCTCGGGCGGGGGCGGGCTCGAGGTGGCGTTTCTGTCAGGGTTCGCGGGCGATTTCGGCCGGCGGCAGGTGGCGATGCTCGTGCTGTGGCGCTTCTATACTGCGGTGCTGCTGACGGTGCTGGGCGTGTACGCCATGATCCGCTCGCTCGGGCTCGCCATGGCCCAGGAGCTGTTCACCATCGGCTGGCTCCCGCGGTCCCGGAAAGCCAGGGAATGAGCCACGGACCTTAAGGCGCTGGTGCCATTCCCACCAGCAGCACCGTCCGCTCGAGCGCGGTCTCCACACCGTGCGGCACGCCCGCTGGCGCCAGGATCAAGTCGCCCGGGCCGGCCTCCGCCTGCCGCTCACCGATCACGAATCTCGCTTTTCCGCTCACGACCAAATAGAATTTGTCCGCGCCGGCATGCGCGTGGACCGGCTGCGCTTGGCCGGCTTCGAAGCAGTTCAGCCCGACCAGCAGCCGGGGGGACCGGAAGCAGTCGACTTTGGCCATCGTGTCCCGGCGGAACGCGGCGCGGACCGGCAGGTGTTGCAGCAGCTCTTCGGCGCTCATGGGTGATTCCTGGTTGGCGACCAACGGCAGTCTGGCGGATCGGATCGAGGCGATGAGTACCCGCGTCGAACAGGACCCTCTCGGCGAGCTCCCGGTTCCCACCGCGGCGCTCTACGGCGTCCAGACCGAGCGGGCCCGACAGAACTTCCCGATCTCCGGCCAGCGGCCGCTCGCGCCGTTCGTGGACGCGGTCGTCTGGATCAAGAAGGCTGCCGCGCTCACCCATAAAGAGACCGGCCGCCTCGCGGCGAAGCTCGCCGACGCCATCGTCCGCGCCGCCGACGAGATCGAGCAGGGCGAGCACCGCGAGCAGTTCGTGGTCGACCCCTATCAGGCCGGCGCGGGGACCTCCCACAACATGAACGCTAACGAGGTTCTCGCCAACCGCGCGAATGAGCTGCTCGGCGGCAAGCGCGGCGCGTACCAGCCTATCCACCCCAATGATCACGTCAACATGGCCCAGTCCACCAACGACGTGATCCCGACGGCGATCCGCCTGGGCGCCCTGAGCCTCCTGCCCGGCCTACTGGCGGGGTTGGACCGCCTCGCGGCGGCGTTCCTCGCCAAGGGCAAGGCGTTCGACGGCGTCTTGAAGTCCGGGCGCACCCACCTGCAGGACGCCACGCCGATCCGCCTCGGTCAGGAGTTCGCGGCCTACGGCCACACGATCGAGCGTAACCGCCGGCGGATCGCCCAGACGGCCGACGACCTGCGCGACCTCGGCATCGGCGGCAGCGCGGTAGGGACTGGGCTCAACGTCGAGCCGGCCTATCCGGCGCTCATGGTCAAGCACCTGAGGGCGATCACCGGGCTCGAGCTGCGCGAGGGCTCGGACCGCGTGCAGCTGATGCAGTCCCTGGGCGACGCGGCCGCGCTGTCGGGGGCGCTGCGCACCTACGCGGTGGACCTGGGCAAGATCGCGAGCGACATCCGCCTGCTCGCGTCCGGCCCGCGAACCGGCCTCGCGGAAATCGTGCTGCCGGCCGTCCAGCCGGGCTCCAGCATCATGCCGGGTAAGGTGAATCCGTCGATCGCCGAGATGGTCAACATGGTCTGCTACCAGGCGATCGGAAACGATGTCACGGTCGCGACGGCCGCGGAAGCGGGCCAGCTCGAACTGAACGTGATGATGCCGGTGATCGCGCACAATCTGTTTCTCACGATGATCCTGCTCAGCAACGCGAGCCGGGTGCTGGCCGACCGATGCGTCGAGGGGATCGAGGCCGACCGCGCGATGTGCGAGCACTGGCTGGAGCGCAGCCCGGCGCTGGTCACGGCGCTGGCGCCGAAGATCGGCTACGCGGCGGCCGCCCAACTCGCCAAGGAGGCGGTGGCCAAGAACGTGAGCGTGCGGCAGCTGGTGATGGAGAAAGGATTGCTGAAAGGCAAGGAGCTCGACGAAGTCCTGAACCTCCGGGCCATGACCGAGCCGGGGGTGCCGGGCGAGCGGCCGTAGTCGGGACGGACCGTTGGTCGTGCACACTCTCTAGGGAGGAGCACCGATGAACTGGATCGTCGCTGGGCTCATCGCGGGCGTCGTGGCGTTTCTCGCCGATTGGGTCATGTGGGGCAAGGTGTTTATGAAGGGGATGGAGGCGTTCACGACGCCGATGTCCCCCGACGAGATGAAGAAGTTCATGGGACCCGCCATGGCGAAGTCGGCCGTCCTGTCCCTCGTCTTCGGCGTGCTGATGGCGCTGATCTACCGGAAGCTGATGAACAGCCTCTGGGTGCCGGCCGGGCCGATCGCCGGGTTGGAGTTCGCGACCGTGCTCTGGCTGCCGACGATCGCTCTGGCGACGATCGGCAGCGGCGTCTGGTACGTCAAGGCGCGGCCGTTGCACATGGCGATGTTCTGGGCATGGCTGGTACGGATGGCCGCGGCCGGGATTGTCCTGGGCCTACTGGTGAAGTAGCCGGCGTCCCGGGAGGCCGGTGACCGCGGTCACGGCACCGACCTCCGTCCTGGTGTAGCAGTTGGCCATGTGCGCGATTCGCTTGTGTTTCGCCATGGCCCTGACGGTGACCACCCTTGCCGGCGCCCAGCGGCCGGTCCGGGTCGGGCCGATCGTTTCCTCCATCGCCGTCCAGGACGCGACCGGCAAGAGCCAGAGCTACTCGTCCTTCGGCGCGTCGATCGATCTCCTCACCGGCGACGACGGCGAGAGCGGGCTCACGATCTCCCGCTACAACGACCTCTCGAACAACGCCTGCACACGAGCGCTCACCTTCCTCGGCGTCGAGTCGGCCTACTATCCGATCGGCGCCAAGGGGGTCGCTCCCTTCGCGAGCACCGAGCTCGGGCTGGCCCGCGTCACCGAGGCTCAGGCGCCGCTCATCTTCTCCTGTACCGCCTCGACGCCGGTCCAGACGAGCAACCAGTTGGGAATCGCGTTCGGGTTGGGAATCCGGGTCGGCACTAACGATCTGGTCGGCACCATCGAAGGCCGGTTCGTGCAGGTGCCCAACAGCTTCGTTCAGGGCCTCGAGATCCGCGGCGACGTCTCCGCCGCGTTCGGACGCCCGCGCCAAGGCGAGCTGCTGCGGGGCACCGTCGGCCCGGCGGTGAGCTTCCTCATCCCGGTGTCCGGTCCCCTGCACGGGAGCGGGCCGCTGCTCGGCGTGCGCTTCCGCCGGGACACGAAGAAGTCCGGCAGCCTGGGCCTCCAGATCGACTACGCACCGCTCACGGTGACCACGAGCTGCACACCCCCCGGGTGCGAGCCGCACGCCGTGCTGTTCGCGCCCGGCTACGAGGCCTCAGTGTATCCCGCTTGGGGACGTGTCTACGGGGAGATCGGGGCGTTGCTCGCCGGCTTCTACGAGCAGGGGCAAGACCGGGGCATCGCGGAGGGAGCCCAGGGGGGCGTGGGGGTCGATCTCTTCAGTGGGTCGTCGCTGATGTGGAATGCCAACGGACGGCTCCTCTGGCTCCAGCGCAAGTCCGGAGAGAGCGTCTTCGCCGTCCAGGTGGGCCTCAGCCTCAGCCCCAAGCTCGAGCACCACGCCCCGACGCGCTGAGCGCGCGGGCGGGAAGGCCGGTGAGCCGGCGCCCATTGAACTGCACCCGCCCCCCTGGTATGATCCAGCCATGCGCGTCACCACGTGGGCCGAGTACGGGTTGATCGTATCGCTCTCGCTTGCCAAGCGAGCGGGGGAAGGGCCCGTGGCGGCGCGCGAGCTGGCCGAGCAGGAGCGGCTTCCCCACGACTACGTCGAGCAGATCCTCCTCCGTCTGCGGCGCGCCGGCCTGGTCGATTCGGTGCGTGGCGTCAAGGGCGGCTACCTGCTGGCGCGCGAGCCAGAGGCCGTCACCGTCAAGGATGTGATCGAGGCCTCGGAGCACTACACCTTCGAAGTCAACTGCGATCTCCATCCCGTCGACCCCCAGCGATGTAGCCCGGGCTCCTCGTGCAGCATTCGGCCGGTGTGGCGCCTGCTGGAGCAGCGCATCAACGAGCTGCTTGCCGGCGTCTCCCTCGCCGACCTCATGCACGACGAGCCGCAGGTCTACCAGATCGCCGGGGCATCGGTCGGGCGCTGACCCGCCGCCCCCATCGTCTTTTTATTTCACCGGAAACCCGACAGGAACTGTCGGGGTTCATTGAGTTGGAGGTGCCTGTGCCTTACGCGAATCCGGACGTGCTGGTCTCGACGGCCTGGGTGGCCGACCACCTGCGCGACGCCGGCCTGCGGCTCATCGAGGTCGACGTGGACACCACCGCCTACGATTCCCGCCATCTCCCGGGGGCTGTCGGGTGGAACTGGCAGTCGCAGCTCAACGATCCCGTGCGCCGCGACATCCCCGACCGCAAGACGTTCGCGAGTCTGTTGTCGGCGGCAGGGGTCACGCCGCGGACGACGATCGTGCTGTACGGTGACAACAACAACTGGTTCGCGGCGTTCGCGTTCTGGCTGCTACAGCTGTACGGCCACACGCGCGCCAAGCTGATGGACGGCGGCCGCGCCAAATGGGCGGCCGAGGGCCGGTCGCTGGTCACCGATCCACCGGCGGTCACGCCGACGAAGTATCCTACCCCCAAGAAGGTCAACGCGGCGCTGCGCGCCCGGCGGCCTGAGGTCGAGCGGGCGCTGAAGGCCAAGCGGACCGCACTGGTGGACGTGCGCTCGACGCCCGAATACGTGGGCGACATCATCGCTCCGCCGGGGATGTCCGAGACGGCGCAGCGCGCGGGGCACATTCCCGGGGCCATCAACGTCCCGTGGGCCCAGGCGGTCGCCCCCGATGGGACCTTCAAGCCGCGCGAGCAGCTCGAACACCTGTATCGCAAGGCCGGCGTGGTCGACGGCGCCAATGAGGTGATCGCCTACTGCCGTATCGGCGAGCGGTCGAGCCACACGTGGTTCGCGCTGAAATATCTCCTGGGTGTGAAGAAGGTGCGCAACTACGACGGCTCGTGGACGGAGTGGGGAAACCTGGTCGGGGCACCGATCGCGAAGGG
>QHUY01000261.1 GCA_003223415.1 Gemmatimonadota bacterium | reverse complement strand
GGGAGCTCGGCGGTGGCGGGATGAGCCGCGTGTTTCTCGCGCAGGAAACCGCGCTCAAGCGCCAAGTCGTCATCAAGGTGTTGCCGCCCGAGATGGCCGCAGACGTCAACGTCTCGCGCTTCCGGCGCGAGGTCGAACTCGCCGCCTCCCTCCAGCACCCACACATCGTTCCCCTCCTGTCTGCCGCGGCCGCCGGGGACTTGCTTTACTACACGATGCCGCTCGTGGAGGGCGAATCGCTCCGGGCCAAGCTCGCCCGCCAGGGCGAGCTCCCGGTGAGCGAGACGATCCGCGTCCTCGCCGACGTCGCCGACGCCCTCGCCTACGCCCACGCCCACGGGGTCGTGCATCGCGATATCAAGCCCGACAACGTGCTGATCTCGGGGAAGCACGCGGTGGTCACCGACTTCGGTGTCTCGAAGGCGGTGAGCGCCTCGAGCGGCGGCTCCCTCACCTCGCTCGGCGTCGCGCTCGGCACGCCGGCCTACATGGCGCCAGAGCAGGCAGCCGCCGATCCGCACCTGGACCACCGGGCCGATCTCTACGCGCTGGGCGTCCTGGGCTACGAGATGCTCACGGGCCGCCCGCCGTTCACCGCCGCTACGCCGCAGGCGACGCTCGCCGCCCAGGTGACGCAGACGCCCCAGCCGGTCGCGGCGCAGCGCCCGGCCGTGCCCGCGGCCTTGAACGCGCTCGTGATGCGCTGCCTCGAGAAGCACCCCGCCGATCGCTGGCAGAATGCCGGCGAAGTCGCAGCCCAGCTCGAGGCGATGAGTACGCCGAGTGGGGGCATGCCGCCCACCGGCGCCACCGCCACCATCTCGAGCGGCACAGAGGACGCGATCCGCCGTGGCCACCCGGCGCGCGTCGCGGCGCTGTTCGCCGCCGCGTCCGCCGGGGTGCTCAGCGCGGTATCCCTGCTGGTGCGCTTCCTCGGCCTTCCCGACTGGGTGCTCGCCGGCGCTGTAGTGCTGCTGTTGCTCGGCTTTCCCATCGTGCTGCTCACGGGCCTGCTCGAGCGCCGTCGCGCCCAGGCGCGGGCCAGCGGGCGGATCGCGACGACGCCAACCGGCGGTGTCCGCGGGCTCTTCACGTGGCGCCGGGCGACCCAGGGCGGCGTGCTCGCGTTCGCGGCACTGGGCGTAGGGACGGCGGGGTGGATCATGATGCGTCTCCTCGGCATCGGCCCCGTCGGTACTTTGCTGGCGAAAGGGCGGCTGGCCGAGAAGGACCGCCTGATGGTGGCCGACTTCGACAACCGGACCGCGGACGCGGGCCTGGGGCAGTCGTTGACCGAAGCGTTCCGCATCGACCTAGCGCAGACCCGGGTCGTGACGCTGCTCTCCGCGGGCGCCGTGTCGGAGGCGCTCACCAGGATGCAGCGCGACCCCGCCGCGCCGCTCACGCTGGGCGTCGCGCGGGAGGTGGCCGCGCGCGAAGGGGCCAAGGCCGTCGTGGTGGGCGAGGTCAGCACGGTAGGCCAGGGATTCGTCCTCTCAGCCCGGCTGGTGGCAACGGCGGACGGGAGCGAGCTCGTGGCGCTGCGTGAGACCGCCGACGATGACCGCCGGCTGGTAGCGGCGATCGACCGGCTGTCGCGCCGCCTGCGCGAGCGGATCGGTGAGTCGCTGCGCACCATCCGGGCCGGCCCGCCGCTCGAGCGAGTGACGACCGTCTCGCTCCCGGCGCTCAAGCTGTATTCAGAGGGAGTGAGGGCGTTCGACGGCAGCGACTATACGCAGGCCGCTTCTCTGTTCGAGCAGGCCATCGCGCTCGACAGCACCTTCGCGATGGCCTGGCGCAAGCTAGGCGTCTCCCGCCAGCATCTCGGCTCGAGCCTCGACCAAGCCGTAGCCGCCCTCAGCCACGCGTACAGGTTGCGCGACCGCTTGCCAGAGGTCGAGCGGCTCCACACTGCCGCCTACTACTACTGGGCAGTCACCAATGATCTCGGCGCAGCCGAGGCCGTCTATCGCCAAGTCCTGGCCCTCGATCCAGATGACATGATCGCCCTCGGCAATCTTTCCGAAATCGTGGCGGCGCGCCGGCAGTTTGCGGAAGCGGAATCGCTCATGGCCAGATCCATCCACCTTGAGCCCGCCGGCGTCAGCTTCTGGGACTTGATCAACTACCAGCTCGCCCAGGGGAAAGTGAATCAGGCGCGGCAAACGCTCGTGCAGTTCGCGAAGGCCTTCCCTGAGAGCTACGACTACCACGCGGCGCGCGCGTGGTTGCCGGCCGGCGTGGGAGCCTACGACAGTGCCCAACGAGGATGGGTGAATGTCGGGCTCCGGTTCCGGGAGCCGGCGCAGCAGGCAGACGTCCACGCCAATCTCGCGGCGCTGAGCCAGATCCAGGGCAAGCTCGCCGAAGCCGAGCGCCACTCTTCCCAGGGCGCCGCGGTGGAGGAGCAGCGCGCTAACCCTGGTGGATCGGTCTTCGCCAGCAGCTTGCTCGCTTTTGGGTATGCGGTGCTGCGGCACGACTCGGCCGGCGCGCTGCGCTTGATGCAGGCTGCCCTTGCCAAGCACCCGCTAGACCAGATCGCCCCCTTCGCTCGCCCCTATGCCGTGCTGGTGATGACCTACGCCGTCGCGGGACGGCCCGATCTTGCCCGCCGGCTGCTCTTCGAGTACGAGGCGAGTCGCCCCGACGAAGTCCGCAACTGGTGGGGGCCATATTTGCGAGGCTATGTCGCCCTGGGAGAGCGGAAGTCGCAGGACGCGATCGCCGCCTTGCGGCAGGCGGTCGAGCGGAGCCCGGTGTGCAACGCTTGCGGCTACTGGGAGCTGGGGCTGGCGTACGAGCAGGCCGGGCAGCCCGATTCCGCATTGGCCGCCTACGAGCAGGTGGCGACCGACCCGGGAACGGGCAACGAGGTCTTTTGGTATCTCCGGTGGACCCTCCCGCCCAGCCTGCGCCGGCTGGGCGAGCTGTACGAGGCGCGCGGCGACCGCGCCAAGGCGCTGGAATACTACGGCCGCTTCGTGGACCTCTGGAAGGGCGCGGACCCTGAGCTCCAGCCGGTCGTGCGCGACATGCGGGCGCGGGCGGCGCGGCTCGCTGGCGAGCATTGAAGGGGACCGTCATCCGACCGCCAGGGATGGGACCGGGACGGCGGGGCGGCCCCGGCTGCGGGGCGTGCGGAGCTAACCCACGACGCGACGCGATCGTGGCCAGAGCGGCACACCACACGGCACAGTCCTGTCCAATCAGCACCGCCCGCGTGGGTTGGCACCGCGCAGCGGATGACCAATCCGGTGCGCTGGGCGCGCTGCGGATCGGCGTTGAGTGCGCCCGTTGACGATGGAGTTGACCGAGGCGCACTAGCCTTGAAGGATCGCAGACGGCCCCGATCCCGCATGGGCAGGCCCGTGTGCGTCCGGCTTCGCACAGGTGCGCCAGAAATTGGTCGACCTTCTGAACTCGCCGCATAGCAAGGCGCCGCCCCTTGTGCGGATTACTGGTGTTGGGCTCTTCGATTACATCCACGGCCGGCACGGCGTCGCCCCGAACGGCATCGAGCTCCACCCGGTGCTCGGCGTGGAGTTCCCTTAACCCTGGCCCCTATGATGCAGTCGTCCCAACGCCCCTGAGTTACTGCGTGGCGGATCTCCAAGCTCGCCTCCAAGTCGCCCTCGGCCCTGGCTTCCGCGTCGAACACGAGCTCGGCGGTGGCGGGATGAGTCGCGTGTTCCTGGCCCAGGAGCGTGAGCTCGGGCGGCAAGTGGTGGTGAAAGTGCTGCCCCCGGAGATGGCGGCCGGGGTCAACGCCGAGCGGTTCCGCCGCGAGATCCAGCTCGCCGCCTCGCTGCAGCATCCCCACATCGTCCCACTCCTCGCCGCCGGCCATGCGGACGATCTCGTGTACTACACGATGCCGCTGATCGAGGGCGAATCGCTCCGCGCCAAGCTCGCCCGCGAGGGCGAGCTGCCGATTCCCGAGACCGTCCGCCTGTTGCTGGACGTGGCCGACGCTCTGGCCTACGCGCACGCGCACGGCGTCGTGCACCGCGACATCAAGCCGGACAACGTCTTGGTCGCGAACCACCACGCGGTCGTGACCGACTTCGGCGTGGCGAAGGCCCTGAGCGAGTCCACAGGCAAATCGTCCCTCACGTCGGCTGGCGTGGCCTTGGGCACGCCCGCCTACATGGCGCCGGAGCAGGCGGCGGCGGATCCCCACACCGACCACCGCTGTGACA
>QHUY01000062.1 GCA_003223415.1 Gemmatimonadota bacterium | reverse complement strand
TCGGCCCCCCCGGGGGATCCCGCGCTCGATCCCGCCCCGCTCGGCCTGACCTCCGACGTGATGCAGCGCATTCCGGCCGAGGTGCTGCGCATCTATGTGGCCGGCGCCACGCTCGCCGAAGCGCTGCCGAAGCTCCGGGAGACGTATTGCGGCACCATCGCCTACGAGGTCGAGCACATCGCGAGTCACGAGGAGCGGGTGTGGCTGCGCCAGGTGATCGAGTCGGGCGAGCATCGCACGCCACTCTCGGCGGCAGAGAAGCGCGAGCTGCTCACCCGACTCACCGCTGTGGAGCAGCTCGAGCGCTTCTTGCACAAGGCCTACCTCGGCCAGAAGCGATTCTCGATCGAGGGGCTCGACGCCACCGTGCCGATGCTCGATGAGGTGATCGAGCTCGCCGGCCGGGCCGGCGCCCGGAAGGTGGTGCTCGGAATGGCGCACCGCGGGCGGCTCAACGTGCTGGCGCACGTCGTGGGCCTGCCTTACGAGACGATCTTCGCCGAGTTCGAGGGCGGCCGGCACGTCGAGGAGACGCTGACCCCCGAAGGCGGCACCGGCGACGTGAAGTACCATCACGGCGCCGAAGGCGTCTACCAGAGCGCCGCCGGTGCGCCGGTCACCGTGGCGCTGTCGCCCAACCCCAGCCACCTCGAGGCGGTGAACCCGGTGGTCGAGGGACGGGCGCGTGCCGACCAGACGACGCGCCGCGGCCCGGAGGCGCGCCATGACCCCCGGGTGGCCGTGCCCGTGCTGATCCACGGTGACGCCGCCTTCGCAGGTCAGGGCGTCGTGGCGGAGACGTTCAACCTCGCGCGGCTAACGGGCTACACCACCGGCGGCACCATTCATCTGATCGGCAACAACCAGGTGGGATTCACTACCGACCCGCGGGAGGGTCGCTCCACCGACTACTCGAGCGACCTCGCCAAGGGGTTCGACGCGCCGATCGTCCACGTCAACGCCGACGATCCGGAGGCCTGCCTCGCGGCGGTGCGGCTCGCGATGCTGTACCGCGACAAGTTCCACGCCGACGTCGTGATCGACGTGGTCGGGTACCGGCGGTATGGCCACAACGAGACCGACGAGCCGGCCTACACCCAGCCGCTGATGTACGAGCGGATCAGGCAGACGCCCACGGTGCGGCAAAAGTACGCCGAGCAGCTAGCAGGCGAGGGAGTGCTGGACGCGGCGGCCGCCGCAGCCCAGGCCGAGGCCGCCTACCAACGACTCGCGGAGACCCAGCAGGCGCTCAAGGCTAGCCTGGCGCCGGGGGGAAGAGGGAGCCGTGGCGGCGAGGAGCCGCAGCGCATCACCCACCAGGTGGCGGCGGAACCCGAGACGGCGGTCCCGGCGGACCTGCTCCGGGAGCTGAACGCGCAGCTGCTCGCGGTGCCGGACGGCTTCACGGTGAACCCCAAGTTGCGGAAACAGCTCGAGCGACGGCGCGAGGGGCTGCTCGCCCCGGGGGGAATCGACTGGGCGCACGCCGAGGCGCTGGCGTACGCGTCGCTGCTGACCGAGGGGACGCCGATCCGACTCACCGGCCAGGATACCGAGCGCGGTACCTTCAGCCAGCGCCACCTGGTGCTGCACGACGCGGCCAACGGCGCGCGCTGGGCGCCGATCCAGCACCTCCTCGGGGCCCGCGCGCCGTTCGAGCTGCACAACTCGCCGCTGTCGGAATTCGCGTGCGTGGGCTTCGAATACGGCTACGCGGGGGCGGCGCCGGAGGCCCTGGTGCTGTGGGAGGCGCAGTTCGGCGACTTCGCCAATGGCGCCGAAGTGATCATCGACCAGTTCATCTTCTCAGGGCTCGCCAAGTGGGGGCAGACCTCGCGGCTCACGCTACTGCTGCCCCACGGCTACGAGGGCCAGGGGCCCGAGCACTCGAGCGCGCGCCTGGAGCGCTTCCTCGCGCTGGGGGCCGAGGGGAACATCCGCGTCACCAACTGCACGACCCCGGAGCAGTTCTTCCACCTGCTGCGGCGTCAGGCGCGGCATCCCGAGATGCGGCCGCTTGTCGTGATGACGCCGAAGAGCCTGCTACGGCTCCCTGCGGCGGCCTCCTCCCTGGAAGACCTCACGGCGGGAGGGTTCCGCGCGGTGCTATGGGATACCGAGCGGCCCCAACTCGACGGCGTCACGCGGGTGCTGCTGTGCAGCGGCAAGGTGTACTACGACCTGCTCGCCTCGCCGCGGCGGGCGGAGACGCCCCACGTGGCGATCGGCCGGGTGGAGCTGCTCTACCCCTTCCCCGCAGAAGAGATCGGCCACTACGTGGCCCGGTATGCGAACCTGCAGGAGATCGTCTGGGTGCAGGAGGAGCCGCGCAACATGGGGGCGCGGAAGTTCGTGCTCCCCAAGCTCCGCGACGTGGCGCCGGCGAGCGTCGCGATCAAGGACGTCTCGCGCCCCGAGCGCGCCAGCCCCGCCGAGGGCTACCCCGCCGCGCACCAGGCCGAGCAGGCGCGCATCGTCGCGGCGGCGTTCGCGTGAGAGAAGCCATCAGCCGTCAGCCATCAGCTCTCAGTGCTCGGTCCTTCCTGTTCGTCGCAGTCGCTAGCTACGTCCTAATCCCCGGGCAATGGTCCACTGCCGTCTCTCTCCCCGAGCGCCTGCAAGAGCTCCACGCGGCGGTGCTGCACGGCAAGATCTACGTGGCGGGCGGGATCGACTCGGCGAACACCGCGGTCGCGCGCGCCTACCGCTACGATCCGGCCGGAAACCGCTGGGAGCGCATCGCCGACCTGCCGGGGGCGCGCCACCACATGCCGCTCGCCGCAGCGGGCGACACGCTGTACGCGATCGGCGGGCTGCTCGGGGACTTCAGCCCGGCGGCAGACTTCTGGCTGTATCGTGAGGACAAGAACGTCTGGGAGCCTCGCCCGAGTCTCCCGGCGGCGCGCGGCGCGTCCGCCGCCGCGGCTGTGGGTGGTAGTATCGTCGTGGTGGGCGGCCTCGGCCCCGCGCGCTTCGCGCTCGCCGACTCGACGTTGATCTACGACCCGGCCACGAACCGTTGGCGCGCCGCCGCACCCCCGCCCACGCGCCGCGACCACCTGGCCGCTGCCGCGTCGGGCGGGATCATCTACGCCATCGGCGGCCGGCCCGTGAATCCCGACGCCAACTTCGACGTGGTCGAAGCGTTCGATCCCACGACCGGCCGCTGGAGCACACGTGCACCGATGCCCTCGCGGCGCGGCGGACTCGAGGCGGCCCTGCTGGAGGGGAAGATCCACGCCTTCGGCGGCGAGACGCGCTCCGGGGTATTCCCGAACCACGAGGTGTACGATCCCAAGACTGACCGCTGGAGCGCCGCTCCAGCACTCCCCACGCCCCGCCACGGGCTCGCGGTCGCGGCGGTGGGCGGGCGGATCTACGTGATCGGCGGCGGCCCGCACGCCGGGTTCGCGCAGACGAGCGTGGTGGAGATCTTTACGCCCTGAGCGCCCCCCCCGGAGACGACGGTGAACGCCGCGGTTCGCGTGGGGTACAGGACCTCCACAGCCATGCTCGGAGCGACCGTCTGCCACATCTGACCGCCCGCGCAGCGGTCCGCTGGCTCGGGGCCGCCGCGCTTGCCGCGGCCTGCGCGCGGGCCGACACGCGGAACCCGGGAGATGCCACGCGCCCGATCGCCGAAGTTCTCGCGGCCCATCAAGACTCGCTGCTCGCCCTCCCCGGCGTCGTGGGGGTCGGGGTCGGTGAGTGCCGGGGGGCGCCGTGCCTCGTCGTCATGGCGGCACGACACAGTCCTGAGCTTGCGCGGCGGCTGCCGGCGAGTCTCGAGGGCCATGCGGTGGTGCTTCGGGTGACCGGCGCTATCACCGCGCGGGCCGATGCGGGAGGTTCCATGGCCTTTACCCTCACCAGCAAGGCGTTCGCCGCCAACGCCTCGATCCCGAAAAAGCACACCTGCGACGGCAGCGATGTATCGCCGGAGCTCGCGTGGGGCGGCGCGCCGTCGGGCACCAAGGCGTTCGCGCTGATCAACGACGACCCGGACGCACCCCGAGCCGGAGGTTGGGTACACTGGGTGCTGTACGACCTGCCGGGGAGTTGGGTCGCGTTGCCGGAGAACGTCCCGAAGCAGGAGTCGCTCACCACGCTCGGCGGCGCTCGGCAGGGCAAGAACGACTTCGGCAAGATCGGCTTCAACGGCTCCTGCCCGCCGCCGGGCAAGCCTCACCACTACCACTTCAGGCTGCACGCCCTCGACGCCGCGCTCGGCCTGAAGCCCGGCGCCACGAGGCCCGAGGTCGAGCGAGCCATGCAGGGGCACGTCCTGGGAATCGCGGAGATCGTGGGGATCTACGAACGGCACTAAGGAGCCATGCCTCCGACACTCCTCATAGTGCGTTACGTCGTCTTCGGCGCGGTTGTGCTCGCGGCGCTCGCCGCCATGGCCTCCTGGCTCGTGCGCGAGCGGCACGTCTCGCCCTTCGGCCCCCTCGGCCGCTTCCTGCGGGGCGCCAGCGACCCGCTGCTCGACCCCGTCGAGACGCGACTGCTCCGCATGGGCGGCAACCCCCGACACGCCGGGTGGTGGCTGGTAGCCGGGGTCGCGGTCATCGGGCTGCTGTTGCTGGCGTTGCTGGGATGGCTCGTCAACTCGTGGTTCACGATGTCGTCTGCGGTCCAATACGGCCCGCGGGCGACGGTATTCATGCTCGTCAACTGGGCCTACTATGTTCTCGTCGCCGCGCTCTGGGTGCGGGTGATTGGCTCATGGCTCGGTGCGTTCCGCTACAACCGCTGGGTCCGGCCCGCCTACCTCCTCACCGACTGGATCGTCGAGCCGTTGCGCCGCCTGCTGCCGCGGTTCGGCGCATTCGACTGGAGCCCCCTCGCGGCGTGGGCGGCGTTGTGGGTGATCAAGCGGATCATCCTGAGCGTGGTGTCATAGCTCTTGGCCTTTGTCCGGGGGAGGTCGTGTGAAGCTGCTCAAGACACTCGTCAGCTTCGTCGTGGGCACGGTCGTCGGCGCCCTCGGCAATTCGCTGCTCGGCCCCTTCGGCGCGGTGCTCGGCTTCATCGCCGGGGGGGTAGCGGCGTGGTGGGTGGCGCAACGCGTCTTCGGGGACTGAACGACCCGTTACTTCAGCTTCGCCAACCGCTCCTTGATCCGCGAATTATCCGGGAACTGCCGCACCAGGGCTTCCAATACCGCCCGTGCGGAATCGGGCTTGCCGACCGCGACGAACGCGTCTGCCTTGAGGTAGCCGACCCCCAACACGAGGCGGGCGTTATCGGCCGGGACGGTGAACTTCGCGAGGGCGTCGAGCGCGCCCTTGCCGTCGTGTCTGTCCTGGAGGAGCGATTGGATCGTAAGCAGCCGCACGTTGGTGTCGGCCGGCCAGCGGCGGGCCAGCTCGCCGAAAAGCTCCGCCGCGGCAGCGCTGTCGTGACGTGCGCGGGCCTGCTGGGCCGACTGGTAGAGCCCCGCGAGCAACAGCCGTGGCACGTCGCTCGAGTCACCCGAGCGGATGCCGATGCCGCCTGCATAGGAGTATACCAGGTCGCCGCCATGCTCCCCGGCCTCGTACAGGGCCCCGCCGCCTGCCAGCCCCACGATCGCCGAGGCCACGAGCAGTCCTTTCTTGACTCCGGGCTTGCCCGTGAGTGCGAGCGCCGCCACTTCGAGCGCCGCCACGATGAGGAACAGGTTGCGGGTGCGCTCCCCCCATTGCTCGTGCTCGGCGACCGCCGCCCGCGCGCCGGGGATCCGCTCCACCGGGCCGTGGGCATCGAGGCCGGAATGCACGGCGAGCAGGGCCGCCAGCGTGCCGGCGAGCAGCAGCGTCGCCGCAGCCGGGCCGGTGAACGCGGCCTTGCCGGTGAGTGAGATCCAGCGGAACAAGACGCCGATGGCGAGCAGCGCGATGGCGAAGTGGACGACCTGGGGGTGCCATGAGGCGATGTTGGGCATGCGGAAAAATACCGACTGCGTGGGGAGTCGGGAGTGGTACCTGGCGGTGCTGGAGCGGGGCCCCCCCGCAGACCGTCACGTGCCACTCCCCACTCCCCCCGGTGTTTGGTTTCTATTCCGGCTTCCCCGCATCTCGCAGCACCTGGTCCACCATCTGCCGCACCAGAGCCGCCCGCTCGCGGCGGCGCCGCTCGGTCTCGGCGCGGACCTGTGCCAGCCGTCGCTCGACGTCCGCGATCTCCAGCGTGCGCAGCGAGTCCTCGGCCGCGAAGTGGCGCTCGAGGATCACTTGGAGCCGCTCCCGGATGGCCCGCTCCCGCGTGGAGTCCGCCGTCTCGCGGTAATCGCGCTGCAGCGCCCGGGCCCGGGCCTCCGCGCCGAACATTTGCGCCATCAGATGCTGCCGGAGCGAGTCCTCTTGGTGCATGAGCATCTCGCGTTGCACGGTCAGCTGCGCCACCTCCGCCCAGTACTCGGCCAGGGAGCGCTGGCGCAGCGAATCCAAAGCGGCGCGCTCGATCTGGAGCCGGCGAACCATCTCGCGCGCCGCAGCCTCGGCCTGCGGCGGCCGATCGCGGGCGATCTGCTCGATTGCCGTCCGCATCTCGGCCGCTTGGTGCGCCGCCTGGGCCGAGTCCTGCGCCCGCGCGGCGACGGGCAGGGCGGCGAGCGCGGCGCCGGTAAGGATGGAGACGAAGTCACGGAATCGCATACAGGTTCTCCTGTTCGAGGCGAGTGAGGATCGAGTCGATCGGCGCGAGCGCGGTGACCGCGTACCGCGGGACCGCGACGGCCAGCGGGCGCGGCGGCTCGGAGCGACCGCCCAGCAGCACGGCGGTCACCACCGCGGCGGCCGAGAGCGCGCCGAGCGCCCCCCACCGCAGCCGGCGCCCGGGGTGGCTAGCGATGGCCCAATCGGCCGCGATCCGCGCCCGCTCGAGCGCGTCAAACCGCCGGCCGCAAACGTCGCAGACGGCCAGGTGTGCCGTCGCCGCCTCGCGCTCAGCGTCCGGCAGCTCGCCATAGGCGAGCAACAGCAGGGCGTCTTCAGACGGATGAGTCATCGGTAGCTCTCCAGCGCCGCGCCGATCTTCGCCAGCGCGGCGCGCATCTGGGTCAGCACCGTCCCCAATGGGCGGCTCAAGCGGTGCGCGATCTCCTGAAACGTCAGTTGCTCTTCATGTCGCAGCCGCGCGACCTGGCGCTGCGCGACCGGCAGCGCCTGCACGGCTCGTCGCACTGCGGCTTTGAGCTCCCGCTCGAGCACCCGCTGGTCTGCGGCGGGCGCCGCCCCCCCCCCCCCCCCCCCCCCCCCCCCGTCGAGCGTGCGGCGCCGCACGATCTCGCGTCGCAAGTGGTCACGCCACACGTTGGCGGCGATCCGGAACAGGTAGCCGCGCGGGTTGCCGTTGGCGTCGAGCCGCGGACCGGCCGCCACGAGACGGGCTGCCGTCTCCTGGAGCAGGTCCGCGGCGAGGTCCGGGTCGCGGCACCGCGCGCCGAGGAAGTTCCGCAGCGCCGGGGCGTGCTCGGCAAACAGGGCGTCGGCCGCAGGGGTCGGGGGAGCCATCCTGCCTAAGAGTACGCAAGGCTCTGGCGATTATTGTCGTTCCGAGGTATGTTCAGCTTAGACAACTGCTTCCGTGGTGATTTGCGGCGTATTGCGGCCACGTTAAACAACCAGCTAAAAAGCCGGCCCGTTGCGGCTGCTTACGCTGCGACGGGCTTCTGGTTTTTTCCCTGACGGCTGAGGGCTGACTGCTGATGGCGTCATTCCGGGACTTGCTGGCGGACGGTCGAGTACACGTCTTCGACGGTGCCATGGGGACGATGCTCTACACCAAGGGCTTCTTCCTCAACGTGTGCTACGACGAGCTGAACCTCAAGCAGCCGAGGCTGGTGCAGGAGGTGCACGCCGAGTACGTGCGGGCGGGCGCCGAGATCTTGGAGACGAACACCTTCGGCGCGAACCCGGTAAAGCTCTCGGGGTGGGGGCTCGCCGATCAGACGGAGGCCGTCAACCGCACCGCTGCCGAGCTGGCGCGGGCCGCGGCGGGAGCCCGCGCCAGCGTCACGGGCGCGATCGGGCCGCTGGGGATCCGCATCGAGCCCTTCGGCCCCACCGCGCGCGACGAGGCGGTCGCCTACTTCACGCGCCAAGCGCGGGGCTTGCTGGACGGCGGCGTGGACGGCTTCATCCTCGAGACCTTCAGCGACCTGGAGGAGCTCCACGCCGCCTACCGGGCGGTGCGGGAGCTGTGCGATCTCCCCATCGTGGCCCAGATGACGATCGCCGAGGACGGGAAGACGTCTTACGGCACGGACGTGGAGAAGATCGCCCGGACGCTCACCGAGTGGGGCGCGGACGTGGTCGGACTAAACTGCTCAGTGGGGCCCGCCATCATGCTCGACGCGATCGAGCGGATGGCCCAGGCGACCGACCGCCCGCTCTCCGCGCAGCCGAACGCCGGACTCCCCCGCGCGGTCGGCGACCGGCGGATCTATCTCTCGAGCCCCGACTACATGGCGAACTACGCGCAACGGCTGATCGCGGCGGGGGCGCGGTTCGTCGGCGGGTGCTGCGGCACGACGCCCCAGCACATCCGCGAGATCCGCGCCTGCGTGGCCAGCATGCAACCCCGCCCCGCGGTCGCCGTGAAGCGCGACGCCGCCGCCGGTCCGGCGGGCGTCGAGCCCGCACCGCTCGCCGCGCGCTCGCACTGGGGCAAGAAACTCGCAGCGGGCGAGTTCGTGCGGAGCGTCGAGCTCCTGCCCCCCAAGGGCGTCCAGCCGAGCAAGATGGTGGAACAGGCGCGGGCGCTGCAACGGGCGGGGGTCGACGCGGTCAGCATTCTCGACGGCCCCCGAGCGCAGAGCCGTATGGGGGCCATCCCGTCGGCGATCATCCTTGAGCGCGAGGTGGGGATCGAGACCGTCATTCATTACACCTGCCGCGACCGCAACATGCTCGGCATGATGAGCGACCTGCTCGGCGCCGCCGCGGCCGGGCTGCGGAACATCCTGATCGTCACCGGCGATCCGCCACGCATGGGGACCTACCCCGAAGCGACCGCCGTCTTCGACATCGACAGCATCGGTCTCACGAACGTCGTGGACCGACTGAACCGGGGGCTCGATCCCGGCGGGAACCCGATCGATGAGCCGACGCGCTATGTGATCGGCGTGGCGGTCAACCCGGGGGCGAGCGACCTCGAGCGCGAGCTGCGCCGCTTCTACTGGAAGGTGGACGCGGGCGCCGAGTTCGCGGTCACCCAGCCGGTGTTCGATCCCGGGCAACTCGAAGCCTTCCTCAAGCGCGCCGGGGAGTTCCGCATCCCGATCGTTGCGGGCATCTGGCCACTCCTCTCATTGCGGAACGCCGAATTCCTCGCCAACGAGGTGCCAGGCGTACACGTCCCCGACCCCATCCTCGAGCGGATGCGGGAGGCCCAAGCGGTGGGCGACGATGCCGCCCTGGCGGAGGGGATGCGGATCGCCCGCGAGGTGGTGGAGCGCGTGAAAGGGTTGGTGCAAGGGATCCAGGTGAGTGCGCCGTTCGGGCGCGTGGACGCGGCGCTCCAGGTGCTAGGTTAGCACCTCCATTAGCCGGCGATAACGCTCCCCCGCCTGGCGCACGCCGAGATTGCTCACGTACACCTTGTCGGCCCCCACCTCACGCAACGCGCTGATGGTGCGGGCGGCCACCTCTTCCGGCGAGAGGCCCGACTCGAAGTCCCGGGTGACGCCTTCGGCCGGCACGGGGAAGAAGTGCCGCAGCTGCTCGAGGGTGCGCGGGTTCGCGCTGCGATAGAGGAACACGCCGAATACGCCTGGATGCGGTACGCCGCGCTGCCGCGCTTCGGTGAGGAACCGCTCCACCGCGCGGATGCTGTGGTGCGATACGACCTGAGTGAGATAGAACTCCGCCTCGAACCCCGGGGCGAGCAGGAAATCCACCTGGCCCGCGGGTTCCCGGTGCGGGTTCGCCCAGCCGCCCAGCGCGAGCGACGGCACCCGCTCGCGGATCCTCTGGCGCAGCAGGTAGGCGTGCTGTACGCAGCGCGGCGGCCCGGCGCCCGAGTCCCCGCCCAGCACCGTGAGCGCGTCGAATCCATTCGACGCCGCTCGGGCGGCGTACATCAGGCAATAGTCGAGTGTGTGCTTGGAGGTGAGGAACGGCACGAACTTCGAGGGGCTCTCGTCGCCCGCCACGTTCGCCGTCAGGTGGCCGAGATTCTCCTCCTCGGACTGACCGACGGCGTTGTCGGTCAGGAACATGATCGTGTCGCCGCTCGCGAGCCGGCGGATCGCGTGGTACATATCGATCCACATGTCCATGCTCTGGGCGGACGACAGCCCGCTCTTGGGCGGCCGGAGCTCCACCGCGACGAGCGGGCGGTCCTCCCCGAGCCGCTTGAGCACGGCGCTCTGTCGGAGACTGCCCGGCGTCGCCATAGGGTCGGAGCAACCTACACCGCCTCCTAGACCCAGTCTACTGCGGAGGCAGGGGAGCGCATGAGAATCGCCATCCTCGGCTCCGGCGCCGTCGGTCAGGCCCTCGGGCTCGGCTTCGCCGGCCTTAAGCTGCTGCGCAAGTGAGTCGCACCGCCCTGCTCGCCGGCGCCACCGGGCTCGTCGGCGGCTGCCTGCTCGACGAGCTGCTTCGGAACCCCGCGTGGGGCCGCGTGGTCGCACTCGTGCGTCGAGAGCTGCGACGCAAGCACGCGAGGCTCCTCCAGCGCTTCGCCGATTATGAGCAATTGGACGACCTCAGCGACGTCCTTGCCGCCGACGACGTGTTCTGTTGCCTCGGCACGACCATGCGCAAGGCCGGCTCGCGGGACGCGTTCTACAAAGTGGATTTCACCTATGTCCACGAGCTCGCCCGCGCTGCACTGGCCCACGGCGCGACGCAGTTCCTGCTCGTCAGCGCCCTCGGCGCCAACCCGCGCTCACGGATCTTCTACAGCCGAGTGAAGGGTCAAGTCGAGGACGCGGTGAGCCGGCTCCCCTATCGCGCCGTACACATCTTCCGGCCTTCGCTCATTCTCGGCGAGCGCGCGGAGCGCCGCACCGGCGAGCGGATCGGAATGGCCGTCGCGCGCGTGGTGTCGCCGCTCCTCATCGGCTCCCTGCGCAGGTATCGGCCGATCCCGGCCGCCGACGTGGCGCGGGCGATGGTGCGCGCGGCGCTCGCGGGGACACAGGGGATCGAGATCTGGGAATACGACCAGTTGGCGGGGCCTGTTGATCCGTCGCAACGGCACGCGCGCGCCCTGTCGGGCCGCGAAGGATCGCCGTAAGTTCTCGCTCGATGGTCACCGCCTTTGTCCTACTCAACGTCGAGCGCGGTCGGATCAACGCCGTGGCCGAAACGCTCGGCGACGTGCCCGGCATCGCCGAGGTGTACTCGGTGGCCGGCCGGTACGACCTCGTCGCGGTGCTGCGCGTGAAGACCAACGAGGCGCTCGCCGATCTCGTGACCATGGCGATCCGTGGCGTGGCCGGCATCACGCACACCGAGACGCTCATCGCCTTCCGGGCCTACTCGCGGCACGACCTCGAGGCGATCTTCGGCTGACGCGGCGATGCGGCTCTCCCGAACCGCCATCCTCTCCGTCGCCGCCCTCGGCTGCACCATGGTGGGCGAGCTGAAGGGGCTCGTGACCCTGCAGCGCCGGCTCGCGGCCGAATACCATACCAACGCGATCAGCGTCAACATCAACAACGCCGTGCATCTGACCGTCACCTTCGCGAACTCCCCGATGGGCCAACTTCCCGAGGATGAACGCGAGGGCGCGGCCAGGGGTGTGGCGACGTTCGTGCTAGGGCACTATCCCCGCGCCGACACCCTCCGCACCATCACCGTGGCATTCTCCTCCCGGACGAGCGCAGGCCCTCTGACCATCACCCGGGGCGGCAACGCCTACCGGTTCGCCCCAGCCGAGCTGCGCGCCGCGCTGCAAGCGGGGCAAAAGGCGGCGGCGGACTCGAGCGCGGTGCGGCGTTAAGGCACGCATCGGGCTCGAGGTATTGTGCGGCGGAGACGGTTTTCACAGTTTGGAGAGCGCCAGCGCCCCCAGTCTCCGACCGCGAGGATGAACGATGGCCCTGCGATCCCGTAATCCGGTGTTGAACGCCAAAATGTTCGAGAGGTACGCCCAGACCGGGGTCGCCGGCGAGACGATGACGCTCGAGGGCACCGTCAACAAGTCGGCCTTCCTGCTGTTCCTCGTCGTCGTCTCGGCAGCCTGGCCCTGGTACAACTTTTTCTCGACCGCCGGCACCTACGACGTGCTGCCGTACCTGATGGGTGGAGTGATCGGGGGCCTGGTGCTGGGGCTGATCACGATCTTCCGCCCCGCGTCGGCCCCGCTCACCGCGCCGCTGTACGCGGTGTGCGAGGGCCTCGCCCTGGGCTCCCTCTCCGCGATGCTGGAGCTGACCTACCACGGCATTGTCATCCAGGCGGTGAGCCTCACGTTCGCCGTGTTCGCGGTCATGCTGCTTGCCTACCGCGCCGGCCTGATCCGGGCAACCGAGCGCTTCAGGACCGTGGTGATCGTCGCTACCGGCGCGATTGCGCTGCTCTACCTGGTCGACCTGGGGCTGACCTTCTTCACCAGCGTCAACATCTCATTCATCCACCAGAGTGGCACCATCGGGATCCTATTCAGCCTCTTGGTGGTCGGCATCGCGGCCCTGAACCTGATCCTCGACTTCTCGTTCATCGAGGAAGGCGTCAACACCGGCGCGCCGAAGATGCTCGAATGGTACGGGGCCTTCGGCCTGCTGGTGACGCTCGTCTGGCTCTACCTGGAGATTCTCCGGCTGCTCGCGAAGCTGCGCCGCCGGTAATCAGGGCTCCATGCCCGGCACCCTCGCGCGCACGCTGGGGCTGCGCGACCTGATCCTGATCGTCGTCGGTACGGTCATCGGATCGGGGATCTTCACCGTCCCCGGTGCGGTGCTGCGGCAGACCGAGGGCGACGTCGGCGTCGCCCTGCTCGTTTGGCTCCTGGGCGGCGCCCTGTCCCTCGTCGGTGCTCTGGCCTACGGCGAGCTCGGGGCCATGCTCCCGGAAGCGGGCGGCGGCTACGTCTACATCCGCGAAGCCTTCGGCCGGCTCCCCGCGTTCCTCCTCGGCTGGACGCTGTTCCTCGTCATCGGCACGGGATCGATGGCCACGCTGGCCGTCGCCTTCAGCAACTACCTCGGCCAGTTCGTGGCCCTCGGGCCCGGCCAGACCAAGGTCGCCGCCGTGCTGATGCTCGCCGTCGTGGCTGCGGTGAACGTGAAAGGCACGCGCGACAGCGCGCGTGTACAGGGCTGGAGCACGGCGATCAAGGTCACCGCGATTCTGCTGGTGGGCGGCGCCGCGCTCGCCCTCGGACACGGCCTGGCCGACGCCCGCGCCCGCAGCTTCACGGCGCCGCTCGGCCGCGACCTGCTGTTGGGCGTCGGGCTCGCGACCATCGGGGTGCTATGGGCGTACGAGGGGTGGTCCAACGTAGCCGCGAACGCGGGAGAGGCCATCGACCCCCAGCGCACCTTCCCGCGGGGCATCGTCGCGGGGACCGTCATCCTTATCGGGATTTACCTGTTCGCCAACGTGGGGTATCTCGCGGCCCTCGGACCGGACGGCGTGGCCGGAACCGACCGCGTCGCAGCGGCAGCCGTGAGTGCCCTCTTCGGGCCCGGGGTCGCCCGGCTCGTCGCCGCCGCGATCCTCGTCTCCATGTTCAGTGCGACCAACGGGCTCATCCTCACGACCTCGCGCGTCTACTACGCGATGGCCCGGGACGGGCTCTTCTTCCGCCGGCTCGCCGAGGTGCACCCGCGCTTCGGGACGCCGGCGTTCGCCATCGTTGCGGGCTCCGTCTGGGCGATGCTGCTCGCCGTTACCGGCACGTTCGAGGAGCTGTTCACCTACGTGATCTTCGCGGCGTGGATCTTCTACGCCCTCGGCGTGGCCAGCGTGCTGGTGCTGCGGCGGCGGCGGCCGGAGGCGCCTCGTCCGTTCCGCGTGCCGGGGTATCCGGTGACGCCCTGGCTGTTCATTCTGGCCGCCGCCGCCATCGTTGGGAGCACGATCTGGGCGCGGCCCGTTCGCTCCGGGATCGGCCTCGGTATCATCGTGCTCGGCCTGCCGGCGTACGTCTGGTGGAAACGGCGCTCAGTGCCCGGCGGCCATGCCGTCTTTCCGCGGGTCTGAGCCCGCGGCATAGCCGCGGCCCCCCGGCAGGCGGATGATCGCCTGCGCGCCTCCCGTCCCGTAGCGCAACGTCGCATCGGACACGATTTCGTGGCCCAGGGCGGCGAGCGCGCGGCGCACCGCGTCGGGGATCGGCGTCTCGAGCCCCACGCGCTTGCCGTCGTAATGCCGGAAGCGCGGGGCATCGATCGCCGCCTGCAGATCCATCCCGAACACCAACAGGTTCAGCAGCACCTGCACCTGGCCTTGCGGTTGCATCCCGCCGCCCATCACCCCGAAGCTCATCCACGGCTCGTCGTGGCCGTCCTCGCCCGGCCGGGTGACGAACGCCGGGATGAGCGTGTGGAACGGGCGCTTGCCCGGACCCACGGTGTTGGCGACGCCGGGCTCGAGCGTGAAGCCCGCGCCGCGATCCTGCAGCGCGAAGCCGGTGCCCGGCACGACGACCCCTGAGCCGAAAAAGTCGAACAGACTGTTGATGAACGAAACCATATTGCCGTAGCGATCGGCCGCGGTGAGGTAGATAGTCTCGCTCTGCGTGCGCGCCGCACCGGGGGCGACGCCCTCGGCGGCGCGCGCCGCATCGATCCGCGCCCGCCGTGCGCGGATGAAGTCGTCGTTGAGCAGCGCGGCGGGCGTCACCGTCATCTGGTCCGGATCGCCCACCCAGCGTGCCAAGTCGGCGTAGGCCAGCTTCTTGGTCTCGATCAGCAAGTGCAGGTAGGGCGGCGAGTTGTGGCCCAGCGCTTTGAGGTCGTAGGGCTCGAGGATGCGCAGCATCTCCAGCGCCGCGATGCCCTGCCCGTTCGGGGGCAGCTCCCACACCCGGAAGCCGCGGAACGGGACGGAAATCGGCTCCACCCACAGCGGCCGCTGGGCGCGCAGGTCCTCGATCGTAAGGAACCCGCCCAGCACGCGCACTCGGTCCACGATCCGCTGGCCCAGCTCCCCGCCGTACAGGGCCGCGGGTCCCTGGGCCGCGATGAGGCGGAACGTGCCCGCGAGGTCCGGATTGCGGAACCACTCGCCGGGATGCGGGGCGCGCGTCCCGTCCATCAGGTAGGTAGTCCGTGCCCCGTCGTCGCGCCGCAGGCGCTCGACCGTCGTGCCCCACTCGCCGGCGATGATCGGCGACACGGGGAACCCCGAATCGGCGAGCGCGATCGCCGGCTCGAGCGCCTGGGCCAGCGTGAGCGTGCCGTAGCGCTCGAGCAGCGCCGCCCACCCCGACAGCGCGCCCGGCACGGTGATGTCCTCGACGCTTTCCTCCGGCATGCGGGTGCGACCGCGGCGCAGCAGCTCCTGGCGGGTCATCAGGCTCCCCGAGCGGCCGCTCGCGTTGATGCCGACGAGCTTGTGCTCCTTGGCCGACCAGACGATGGCGAACATGTCCCCGCCGATCCCCGTCATCTGCGGCTCGACCACGTTCAGCACCGCGGCGGCCGTGACCGCGGCGTCGATCGCGTTTCCGCCGCGCTGCAGCACGGCAAGCCCCGCGGCGGTGGCGAGCGGCTGGCTGGTGGCGATGGCCCCGTGGGGGGCGTACACAGTCGAGCGGCCCGCCAGCGTGGTGAGCCGGGAGCCAGGGGGGGGCTCCTGAGCGCGGGCGTCGGGCATGGCGCGGACCAGCAGTAGAAGAAGGAAGGCGAGCGTGCGGCGCATCGGCTCGGTCCGATCTCGGATGCGCCCGAAGCTACGGTCTCGCCGCCGTTGCCGCTATCTTTGTCACCCTCCTCTTGCCCAAGGACCAGCGTGATGCGCAAGCTCAGCCCCGTCCTCTACGTCGAGCAGATCGAGCCGTGCCTCCCCTTCTGGGAACGGCTGGGATTCACCCGGTCTGCGGAAGTCCCGGAAGGGAACGCCCTCGGCTTCGTCATTCTGGCCAAGGACGGGGTCGAGATCATGTACCAGTCCCGCGCGAGCATCGCGAAGGACTTGCCTGTCCTCGCGCCGAAGGGGGGAGCCTTCTCGAAGTCGGGCGTCGGGCTGTATATCGAGGTGGCGGACCTGCAACAGGTCCTTCCCA
>QHUY01000048.1 GCA_003223415.1 Gemmatimonadota bacterium | reverse complement strand
ACGCGGCCGGCCGGCCCATAGCCACCGTATTGGGCGCCGCCATCGACCCCGGGAGCGTGACCGGCCGGTTCGAGTTCCTGGAACCGCTGCCCGCCCCGGTGGCCGGGGCGACCGCCGTGGTGCGCCGGGGCCGGATCTATGTGATGGGGGGCACCGACTCTCTGGGACGGCCGCAGCAGGCTGTGTACGTCGGCCGCATCGGCGTTACCGGCCACATCGATGGGTGGTACCTCGAGCCCCCGCTCCCGGCGGCGCGGGCGTACGGAGGCGGGGTCGTGCTGGAGCAACGGGCCGTGGCGTTCGGCGGGGTAGCCGACAGCGTGCGGCCTGGCGGGACGCCGACGGGACCCGGCATGGCCTGGTACTCGGGGGTTTCGACTTGAACACCCGGCTGCGCAGGAACGGCGTGTGGGGTTTTTGAGTCGGCTTTCCTTATCTTAGGGGTAGGGTCGGGCTGCCCCCTGAATGACGGAGGAGGACGACGATGCGGTCCCTCACGGTCACTGGATTGCTCGCGGCAGTGGCGGTGCTTCCCCTCCGCGCGCAGCGCGGGCATCAATTCGAGTTCGGCCCCTTCGGCTCGTACACGCGCTACGACCGCGCTTTCAACCTCAGCGATCAGGCCGGCGGCGGTGGTCGCCTGGGCTACTTCTTCAGCGACGTCGTCGGCGTTGAGCTGGACGCCGGCTATCAGTCCCCGTCCCCCCGGACGGGAACGAGTCCCGTCCCGGCCCAGCTCAGCTTTGGTAGCGCAAGCCTGGTCCTGAACGTCGCGGCCGGCGCACATCACCTGTTGTACCTGCTCGGCGGCTATTCGCGGCTCGACTTCGAGAAGCAGTCCCCCTACCGCTTCACCGACAATGGCGTCCACGGCGCCGTGGGTGATCGGGTTTTCCTCGGCGAGCGCGCGGCCCTGCGGCTCGAAGCGCGCGGCGTCTACGCGCCGTCGACCAAGGCGCCCTTCGGGAGCTCCTGGGCGGGCCACGTCATCGCGACGGTCGGCCTGTCGCTGTTCACCGGTGCGGGCCGCCTCGTCGACAGCGACGGCGATGGGATCCCGGACAAGAACGACGCGTGCCCCGCCACGCCCCTGGGCGCTACCGTCGACCAGCGCGGCTGCCCTGCAGACGCGGACGCGGACGGCGTCTACAACGGACTCGACGCCTGCCCCAACACCCCGGCCGGCGCGCACGTGGATCCCCGCGGCTGCCCTATGGACAGCGACGGCGACAGCGTTTATGACGGTATCGACCAGTGCCCGAACACCCCCACCGGTGCCAGCGTGGACGCCAAAGGCTGCCCGATCGACTCCGACGGAGACGGCGTCTCTGACGGGCTCGACAAGTGTCCCAACACGCCCGCGGGCGCGGTGGTTGATGCAACCGGGTGCCCGCTGGACGGTGACAAAGACGGCGTGCCGGACGGGCTCGACAAATGCCCCAACACGCCGCCCGGCACCGGGGTCGACGCAGTGGGCTGCCCGGTGGCCAAGGACTCGGACGGCGACGGCGTGGACGACGGCCGGGACAAGTGCCCCGGGACCGCACCCGGGACGCGCGTCGACGCCTTCGGCTGCCCGATCTTGTTCACGCCCGAGCGGCGGCCGGTCGTCCTGCGCGGGGTCACGTTCGAGACCGGCAAGTCGGCGCTGCGGCCCGAGTCGTACGCCGTGCTCGACGTGGTGGCGCAGTCGCTGCTCGACAACCCCGAAATTCGGGTCGAGGTCGCCGGCTACACCGACAACACCGGCTCAGCGACGATGAACGTGCGGCTCTCGCAGGCCCGGGCCGACGCGGTCCGCGCCTACCTGGCCAGTCGCGGTCTGAGCCCGGCCCGCATGGTGTCCAGGGGGTACGGGCCCGACAGTCCCCTGGCCACGAACACCACGGCGGCGGGCCGCGCGCAGAACCGGCGGGTCGAGCTCCACCAGCTGCCCTGAGGGCGGCTGCTCCAGCGAGGAGGAACGCATGCGGGGTCTCATCACGCTCGGTCTGGCGCTCACTGTCGGCGGCGCGCCGCTCGCGGCCCAGCACGCCAACCAGTTCGAGCTCGGCCTGTTCGGTGCCTATACCAAGTACGACAAGACGTTCAACCTCAGCAACCGCCTGGGCGGCGGCGCGCGAATCGGCTACTTCTTCGGAGAGCGGGTCGGCGTGGAAGGCGACGTGCTCTTCCAGCCCGAGTATGCCGTCGCGGGCGGCACCACGATGGAGCCGCTGATCGGCGGCGCCAGCCTGGTGCTCAACCTGCTCGGCGGCGAGCATCATCTGCTCTACATCCTCGGCGGGTACTCGCGGCTCGACTTCGGCTCGACCGCCCCCTACAAGTTCACCGACGGCGGGATCCATGGCGCCCTCGGCGAGCGTCTCTTCATCAGCCAGCGCGTGGCACTGCGGGTCGAGGCCCGGGAGATCTACACCCCGTCGACCCAATCGACGTTCGCCACCTCCAAGGCGTCGCACCTCGTCCTTTCGGGGGGCTTCTCGATCTTCGACCGCGGAGCCCCGCTCACGGACTCCGACCACGACGGCGTGTCGGACAAGAAGGACCTCTGCCCCAACACGCCGCTCGGTGCCACCGTGGACGCCACCGGCTGCCCGCACGATGCGGACGGCGACGGCGTCTACGACGGCATCGACAAGTGCCCGAACACTCCTACAGGCGCCAAGGTGGACGCCACGGGCTGTCCGCTCGACTCCGATCATGACGGCGTCTACGACGGCATCGACCAATGCCCCGACACGCCGGCCGGCGTCACCGTCGACGCCAAGGGCTGCCCACTCGATTCGGATGGCGACGGTGTGGACGATGCGCACGACAAATGCCCCAACACGCCGGCTGGCGCCAAGGTGGACGCCACGGGTTGTCCGCTCGACTCCGATCACGACGGCGTCTACGACGGCATCGACCAGTGCCCGAACACACCGGTGGGTGCCAAGGTGGACGCGACGGGCTGCCCGCTCGACTCCGACAAGGACGGCGTGCCCGACGGCATCGACCAATGCCCCGACACGCCGCCCGGCACGACAGTGGATGCCACCGGCTGCCCGCTGGCCGACTCCGATCACGACGGGGTGCCGGACACAATCGATCGCTGCCCGGGCACGCCCGCCGGCACGCCGGTGGACGCGACCGGCTGTCCGCTCGCGCACGACAGCGACGGCGACGGCGTGGACGACCGTCTGGACCGCTGTCCCAACACGCCGCCGCGCACGCCCGTGGACGCGTACGGCTGCCCGCTGCTCTTCCCCGAAGAGCGCGTCCCCGCCGCACCGGGCGCGCCGCCGCGCCGCCCGACCGTCGTGTTGAAGGGCGTCACCTTCCAGACCGGCAGCTCGGCGCTGCGACCCGAGTCGTACGCCGTGCTCGATGTGGTGGCGCAATCGCTGATCGACAACCCCGAGATTCGCATCGAAATCGCGGGGTACACCGATAACACGGGGTCGGCGACTGTAAATACCCGGCTGTCGCAGGCCCGGGCCCTGGCGGTGCGGGCGTATCTGGCCCGCAAGGGTGTCACCCCGACGCGGATGGTGGCACGCGGCTACGGACCGTCCGGTCCGATCGCGACGAATACCACGGTGGCGGGCCGGGCGCAGAACAGACGCGTAGAGCTGCACAAGCTGCCGTGAAGACAAACGGCAACGACTAGACGCACGGACGCCCGGTCTGTGCGTCTAGCCTTTGCCGGTCCTGGAAGTATTTTTCCTGCCCCCTTACGTCTCACGGGTCCATAATGCCTAGCCATGCATGGATGAGCCGTTGCGCGGCTCCGCTGCTCGTGGTCGCCGCTTCCCTCCCCCCCCCCCTGTCCGCCCAGACGCCGCCGCGCCCCTGGCAGGCGACCGACTACTACAAGCTCGTGTTCGTCGGGAATCCGCGGCTCGCGCCCGACGGCCACCGCGTGGCGTTTCCGGTGACCACGGTCGTCGAGGACAAGGACCGCCGACACACCGAGATCTGGATAGTGCCGGCGGACGGCTCGGCGCCGCCGACCCGCTACACGAGCCCGGCCACCGAGGCGGCCAACCCGGTGTGGTCGCCCGATGGCACGCTGCTCGCCTTCACGAGCAAGCGCGAGGGGTTCGAGGACGACGTCTGGTTCCTGCGCACCACTCCCCCTGGCGGTGAGGCATTCCAGATCCGGGGCGTGCACGGCTCGCCGCGCTTCTCGGGGGACGGCCGCCGGCTGCTCTACGGCTGGCGCGGCCCCGAGCCGGACAGCGCGAAGCAGCAGTCCTGGCGCGACCGGGTCTCCCCGACGGCGATCACCCGCGGGCCCGACCCCAAGCGGTTCGACGGGCGCGTCTACACCTCCTTGCCGTTTCTGGCCGACGAGCGTGGCCTGGTCCCGCCCCGCGAGACGCGACGCCCCAGCCATCTCTACGTCGTACCGGTGGACGGCGGCGACCCGCGGCAGCTCACGAGCGGCACGCTGAGCCAGACCGAGCCCGATTGGTCCCCCGACGGCTCGGCCGTGATTTACGCGGAGGACCCTACCGACACCATCGAAGTGAGTCGCCAGGCGCAGCCGCAGCTGTGGATCGTGCCGCTCGCGGGCGGACCCGCGCGGCACGTCGAGACGGGTTACGTCGAGAGTCGCGTGCCGGCATGGTCGCCGGACGGCCGCACGATCGCGTTCATCTGCTCCAAGGGACGGGGCCTGGAGAACGACGTCTGCGTGATCCCCACCGCCGGCGGCGCGACTCGCAACCTGACATCAGAGTGGCCGCTCGATCCTCTACAGCCGACCTGGTCGACGGACGGCAAGACGATCTTCTTCGGCGCCGAGACCCGGGGCAACGCGCATCTCTTCGCGGTGGACGCTGGGGGAGGGGGGCCGGTCCGCCAAGTCACGAGCGGCGAGCGCACGCTGGCCGGGTTCAGTCTGAGCCGTGACGGCAAGGTGCTCGCGTACACGGCCAGCGACGTCACGCACCCGGCCGAGCTCTTCGTCGCGCCGCTCGGCGTGGGTGGTGGAACCGACCGGCGGCTGACCTCCTTCAACGACACCTTGCTCTCGCAGGTCGCGGTCATCCCCGCCGACACGTTCTGGCTTGCGAGCGTCGGGGGCTTGCGGATCGAGGGATGGCTGATGAAGCCCTACGGCTATCGCCCGGGGCAACGCTACCCGCTCGTGCTCTCGATTCACGGTGGGCCCCACAGCAACTACGGCAGCGTCTTCTTCCCCGAGTTCCAGATGCTGGCGGGCCAGGGCTATTGGCTGCTGTTCACGAACCCGCGCGGCTCGAGCGGCTACGGTCACCCCTTCACGTACGCCACCCGTGGCCGGTGGGGGATGGAGGATTACGACGACCTGATGAAGGCGGTGGACGTCGCGATCGCCCGGGCGGGGGGCGGGGTGGACACCACGCGCCTCGCGGTGCTGGGCGGCTCCTACGGCGGCTTCATGACCAATTGGGTCGTGGGGCACACGAACCGTTTCGCCGTCGCCGAGACGGACCGCTCCATCTTCAACTGGTATTCCTGGTACGGCTCCTCCGACGCGCAAGGGCTGACCGATTACGAGTTCGCCGGCCGGCCCTGGGAGAGCGACTCGCTCTACCGCGCGCTCTCGCCGATGCAGTTCGCCCGGAGCATCCGCACGCCGATCCTCATCGTGCACAGTGAGGACGACCGCCGCACCCCGATCGCGAACGCCGAGCAGCTGTTCGTCACCTTGCGGGAGCGCGGCGTGCCGGCCGAGTTCGTCCGCTACCCGCGGTCCTTCCACGGCCTGTCCCGCACGGGGCCGCCGTGGCTGCTGGTGGACCGTCTGGAGCGCATCCGCACCTGGTTCGCCCACTGGATCGGCACGGGGACCACTCCTCCCGCGGCCGCCGGCTCCGTGCACTGATCCGCACGAGGGTCGCATGACCGTCCGACTGCCGCTGCTGTGCCTCGCGGCGGGCCTCGCCGCCGCACCGCTCCCGGCTCAGCGCCCGAGCCGCCGAGCGCCCGCGCGCCGCGTCGCGACCGCCGCCCGCATCCCGACGCCCCGCTCCATGCTCGGCTTCGAGCCCGGGGACGACCGCAAGCTGGTCGAGTGGCCCGTCCTGGTGCGCTACTACCAGGCCCTGGCCAAGGCGAGCGACCGTGTGGACTACCGCGACCTCGGGAAGACTACCCTCGGCGCGCCGTTCGTGGCGCTGGTCATCTCGAGCCCGCAGAACCTGCGGCGGCTGGACCACTACCGCCGGCTCAACGCGAAGCTCGCCGACCCTCGGACCCTGGCGTCCACTCGCGAGGCGCAGGAGGCGTTGCGCGACGGCAAGACCATCGTCCTCATCACCTCCAGCGTCCACTCCACCGAGGTGGGCGGGCACCTGTCGCCCGTGCTGCTCGCCCACCGGCTCGCGACGGACACCAGCGCCGCCACCCGCGCGATCCTCGACAACGTCATCCTGTGGCTCGTGCCGTCCCTCAACCCCGACGGCGTGACGATCGTGAGCCGCTGGTACAACCACACCCTCGGCACACCCGCGGAAGGCACCGACCCCCCGGAGCTCTACCACCACTACGTCGGGCACGACAACAACCGCGACTGGTACGCCTTCTCGCAGGTCGAGACCCAACTGACCGTGGATTCGCTATACAACGTCTGGCATCCGCAGATCGTGCACGACATTCACCAGCAGGGCAGCACCGGTTCCCGGCTGTTCCTGCCGCCCTACCTCGACCCGATCGAGCCGAACGTCGACCCGTTGCTCGTGGACGGCGACAACGCGCTGGGCACGGCCATCGCCTGGGCGCTCGCCGGGCAGGGCAAGACGGGGATCTCCATCAACGCGATCTACGACGCGTGGACGCCGGCCCGCGCCTATCAGCACTACCACGGCGGCGTGCGGATCCTCTCGGAGACGGCGAGCGGCAACCTCGCCTCCCCCATCACCCTCCCCTTCGACCAGCTCCAAGCCCGGGCGCGGGGATTCAATCCGCGCGAGCGCTCGTGGAACTTCACCAACCCCTGGCCGGGGGGGCGCTGGTCGTTGCGCGACATCGTCACCTACCAGACCGACGCGGCGTACGCGCTGCTGCAGCACGCGGCCCGCGAGCGCGACCGTTGGCTGTCGAATTTCCTGGCCGTCGGCGGGCGCGCGGTCCGGGGCTGGCGCGACTGGCCGTACGCCTACGTCCTCCCGAAGAACCAGGACACACTCGCCCTCGCGACGCTCCTGGGCATTCTGCACCGCGGCCAGGTGGAGATCCGCACCACAACGCAGTCCTTCGGCGCTGCGCCGCGGGTCCCCGCCGGCAGCTACGTCGTCGTGCTGCGCCAGCCGTACGCGGCGTTCGCCAAGGCCCTGCTCGAGCCGCAGCGGTACCCCGACCGCCGGCAGTACCCCGGCGGCCCGCCCGAGCGCCCCTATGACGTGACCGCGCACTCGCTCCCGCTGCTGCTCGGGCTCACGGTGCTCCCGGTGACCGACTCGATCCGCGCGCCGCTATCGGCTCCGGTCCCCCTCCCCCCGCACGCGACCGCCGTCCATCCCGGCTTCGAGCCGAGCGCGGCGCCGCGCATCGGGCTGTACCGCTCCTACGTCCCGGCGATCGACGAGGGCTGGACGCGCTGGGTGTTCGACACGTGGAAGGTCCCTTACGCGTCCGTCGTGGACTCCGTGATTCGCGCCGGGCAGCTGAAGGAAAAGTTCGACGTCATCGTCCTACCGAGTCAGGATCCGCATGCGCTCCTCGAAGGACAACCGACGCACCGTTATCCGGCACCGTACGCCGGCGGCCTCGGGCAGGAAGGCGCGCAGGCGCTGCGGCAGTTCGTGGTGGACGGCGGCGCTCTCGTCGCGCTCAACGAGGCGAGCCGATTCGCGATTCAGTCCTTGCTGCTCCCCGTCCGCAACGTCCTCGAGGACGTCCCCGAAGAGGACTTCTACGCGCCCGGATCGATCTTCCGGATCGAGCTCGACCCCGCGCACCCGGTGGCGCGCGCCATGCCCGAGCAGACCATCGCCTGGTTCGAGAGCGGCCCCGCCTTCGAAGTCCTCGACTCGACTCAAGTGCGCGTGATCGCCCGCTACCCCGAGGACCCGAGCGCCATTCTGCTCTCGGGCTGGGTCCTTCACCCCGAGCGCATCGCTGGCCGCGCGGCCCTCGTCGAGGTGCGAATCGGCACGGGCCGGGTGATCCTGTTCGGGTTCCGGCCCCAGTACCGCGGCCAGAGCCTCGCCACTTACCCCTTGCTGTTCAACAGCTTGCAGCTCAAGCCGTAGCCTCGCCGGCCGAGGGGTGATATAAGACCTTGTGCCGGCCGGGGTCGTTTCTTATCGTGTTGACCCCCATGCGGTTAGCTAGGACGTGCCTGCTGCTGTTCGGGGCCGCGCTCGCAACGAGTCGCGGCCTCTTTGCGCAGGAGACGGTTCCCGACAGCGCGCTGCGCCCGGCGGCGATCGCGGCCGACCAGCTGCCAACCCGCCTCCGGATCGACCCGCGATACGCGCAGCCGGAGCCGCTCCTGTTCACGACGGCGCGCAGCGTCAAGGCGTTGTACGTGAACGCGTGGGCGTTCGGCTCGAACAAGCTGTGGCACCTCGTGCACCTCGCCGACTCGACCGAGATCAACGCTTTCGTGATCGACGTCAAGGACGACACCGGCTGCCTGCTCTATCCGTCGGCGGTGCAGACGGCCCAGGAGATCGGCGCGAACGACTGCGTCCGCACCCGCAGCATCCGGGCGCGCCTCGATACGCTGCTTGCCCACGGCATCTATCCGATCGCGCGCATCGTGGTGGCCAAGGACCCCCGGCTCGCCGAGCGTAAGCCGGAGTGGTCGGTGCGATCGCGCGACGGCGGTCAGTGGCGCGACCGGATCAACATCGCGTGGGTGGACGCGTACAACGACTCGGTGTGGATCTATGCGTCCCAGCTCGCGGCCGAGGCCGTGCGGCTCGGCTTTGCGGAGGTACAGTTCGACTACGTACGCTTCCCGGACGAGCCGCGCGAGCGCCTCGCGACCGCCATCTTCCCGGCCCACCGGCCGGGGCAGAGCCAGCGTGAGGCGGTGCGCCGGCACATCGCGCTTCTCAAGAACCGGCTGCGCCCGTTCGGCGTGCCGGTCACGTTCGACATTTTCGGGCTCACGGCCTCGGCCACGGACGATTTGGGAATCGGGCAGGTGTGGGAGGACTTCACGCGCGTCGCCGATGTCGTCCTCCCAATGGTGTATCCCAGCCATTACTACCGCGGCGCGTTCGGCTTCCAGCACCCGAACGCCGAGCCCTACCGGGTCGTCTACAACGCGCTCAAGGAAGCGATCACCCGCAACCGAGCGTCCCCCGGCAGGGCCGAGATTCGTCCCTTCCTGCAGGCCTTCACGCTGGGCCGCCGCCTGCCCCGCTACACTCCCTTCGAGATCCGCGAGGAGATCCGCGCCGCCGAGACGCTGGGGATCGAGTCGTGGGTGCTCTGGAATCCGCGCAGCGTGTACCCGCGCGACGCGCTTCGCCCTTACAAGACGGGCTTCCGCGTCGCCGGGGTGCTTTCGGGAGGCGGCGAGTAGGGCGATATTCGCTGCACCAGTGGAGCCCAACCCATGAAGCGCCTGACCTGCCTGCTCGTGGCCGCCGGCCTGGCGTTCGCGTGCTCCAAGGACAGTATGAGTGTCGATCCCGACGCCATCGACGGCCGGGAGCTCGCCGCCGTGCGCAGCGCGTTGGACAGCGCCCTCAAGGACGACAGCTCCTATCAGATCCTGCGGGTGTTCGTGTTCGCCTACGTCGACCGGGCATCGCGCCTGCCCACCGGCGGCGGCGACACGATGCGCCTGGTCGGCGTGCAACTCGACATCCACGCGACGAAGGCCGACACGCCGGTCGTGGCGCAGCTCTCCGCCGTGCTCGGCTGGCGTGGCTACTCCGCCGCGACGCGCACCGTGGACTCAGTGATGTTCGTGGTGGGCACCGGTGTGACGCCCCCGGTGAGCGACACGCTGCGCCAGCGATTCTCCCCCGACACGGCCGGCATCGGAACCGGGTTCGTCATCCACCAGGCGCCCGACTCCAGCGTGCACGCATGGCTCGCTCGCGCAGGGGCGCTACATATCACCGCCAGCTCGTATGGCAGCGGGACATCCACGAGCGGCGCCGGCCTCACCATCACCAGCAGCCGCGGCACAGTGTCGGGGGACTATCACGTCACGGCGAAGCTGGTGCCCGACTCCTCGAGCACGGTCTCGGCGGCGGCGGCGTTTGGCGGCGGGATTCGCGGTCTGCAGATCCGGATTACCGGGACGCTGTAGCAAGCGTCATCCCCGGCTGCCACTCCGTGATGTACCCGGTGATGGCCGAGGCGGCCACCGTGTAGGGATTGGCGAGGTACAGCTGGCCCGGCCCTGAGCGCCCGGGGAAATTGCGGTTGATCGCGCTGATGGTGACTTCGTCCTTCGTGCGCGACACACCGGGGCCGGCGTTGATGCAGGCGCCGCAGGACGGCTCGAGAAACGTCGCGCCCACCTGCCGGAAGACCTCGAGGTACCCCATCTCCTCGCAGTAGCGCTTCACCTCCTGGGAGCCGCACTGGATGTAGAACCGCACCCAGGGAGCGACGCGCTCGCCGCGGTCCACCGCCTCCTTCAGCACCCGGGCGTACATGTCCATGTCTTCCTTCTTGCCCGCGGTGCAGGAGCCGGCGTACGCGATCTCCACCTTCACCCGGTCGGCCAGCTCTCCGATGTGCAGCCCGTTCCCGGGGTCCCCCGGCAGGGCGATCATGGGCTTGAGCTGCGCGGCGTCGATCTCGATCACCTCGCAGTACTCGGCGTCCGGATCGCTCGCCAGCCCGGCGCTCAGCCGGGCCGCCTCGACCCGCGACATCTTCCGGTACGCCATCAAGTAGGCGACCGTCTTCTCGTCCGGCGCCACGTACCCCGTGAAGCCGCCCACCTCGGCCGTCATGTTGGTCATGGTGGCGCGCTCGTCCACCGAAAGCGCCGCCACGGCCTCCCCGCAGTACTCGACCAGCTTGCCGATCGCCCGGCCGCTCTTGATGTACGGGTGGCGCAGGATCTCCAGCATGAAGTCCTTCGCCGTCACGCTCTCGGGCTTCCGGCCGCGCACCACCACCTTCACCGTTTCAGGGACCGTGAGCCGCACGTCCTTCGTGATCCAGGAGTTGAAGATCGCCGTCGTGCCGACGCCGAAGGCCACGCAGCCGACGGCCCCCGCGTGTGGGGTGTGCGAGTCGCTGCCGATGATCACCTGTCCCGGCAGAGCGTGCGCTTCGAGGATCTTGGAGTGGCAGATCGCCTCCGAGCCATGGTGGCCGAGCCGCAACTCGCCGTACAGCTTGATCCCCTGCTTCTCGGCGAATTCCCGCTGCTTCTGTTCGAGTTGATTGGCGACGTCGAGCAGACCCTCCTTGATCCGCTCGGGGGTCATCGCTTCAGCCAGGAAGGTCAGGTGGTCCCGGAACAGCAGCACCGACCCCGGGTCGTTGACCCTCTGGTCCGGCCCTACCAGCTGCTCGAAGAAGATCGCCGCCATCGGCGTCACGTACTCATGACTGAAGCGGATGTCCGTGACGACGAACCCTTCGTCCCCCGGCCGCACCGCCGGCACGCCGACCTTCCCCGTCGAAGGGTCCACGACCCAGTGCCGCGCGAGGATCTTCTCGCCCAGCGTCATCGGCCGCGGCGGCGTCTGCGGCGGGGTGAGCACGACTTTCCCCTGCAGCCGGGCGAGGTTGTAGTTGAACAGGCCGCCGTATTCGATGATGCCGCGGGTGATCTCCCCTTCGCCCGCCGTAAACGTCGAGAGCGGGATCTCTTCACCGCGGCGCACCCGGTCGATGATCGAGAAGTCGGTCGTCGTGAGGACGCCCAGATTCTGGCAGTTCTCCCGGTAAATGCGCTCGATATTCTCGGCGATCACCAGTCTGATTCCGGCGCACATCTCCGCGTAGGGCGACTGCTCGCGGGAAGATCCCTTCCCGCGGCGCTTGCCGCTGACGGAGGCGACGAACCCACCTCCTTTGACCGAGCGTCGGGTGATGGGGAACTCATTCCCACACTTGAGGCCCAGGTAGGGAAAGTCACCTAGGGTCTCGTCGTAGTAGTAGCAGATGTAGGCGGGGGTGATCTCGTCGGTGGAGATGTCGTCCCGGAGCTTGATCCCGGGCCGCCAATCCAGGTCCTGCCCCGCCAACTGCTGGCGGACGAGCGCGGCGTCCTCGGCGAGAAACAAGACCCGTCCCTGCAGCCGCACACGGTCGGGCAGCCTGCGGACCGGACGTGACTCAAGCGCGCCAGGCATTCGCCAAATCTCACCTCTTGCCGGACGCCACGAAAGGCGTTCGTGCACGTGACGCCGCGCTGCGCGTCGAAAGGGTTGATCAGGTGTTCGGTGCAACTATCTGCACCCACAATCGCTGTTTGATCGTGAGAGCCAGGTGATTGACTCACTTGAGGTTAGAGAAAGCCACGCGGGGGGGCTGGCTTCGCATTGCAGCGCCGCGTAAGTTTGCGCCCGTTTTTGACTGCGGTTCGCGGGCTCATTCCCATCCACCCCGGAGCGACCGTTGGAGCTGCCTTCCTCTCACAGGTTGCCCCTCTCGTGGCTGGATGAGGCCGCCAGCCTTCCCATCCAGTATCGAGCGCTCGCCGAGGCCGCCCCCGAATCGGCACGAGACCCCGAGCGACTGGCCGCGCTGCGGCAGGCAGTCATCGAATACAAGCCGGCAACCGCCATTGCCCGGAGGCAGAAAGCCGACGGCCTCTGGGGGGGGAGCCTATTCGCCCCCGGTCCCTTGAAGGCATTCGGCTGGAAGGAGGCCGGCACGGTCACGCAATACCGACGGCTGCTGGAGCTCGGCTGGCCGCCCGACATGCGACACTTCAAGCTGGCCGACCGGTTCCTGTTCCGGTTGCTGTCGCGGGACGAGTCGCCCCAGCTGCTGGTCGAGTTTCACCGGGCGGCCAAGACGGATGCCGGCCTCGCCGCGTGGGTCCGCAACATGGGGCGCGAGGCCGCCGCCGCGGCGCTGGCCCGGGGAGGCCACGTGGACGATCCGCGTCTCCGAGGCACGGCCCACCGGATCACCAGCGACATTTCCCAGTACCTGCGCAGCGAGGTCGCCCAGAAACCCTTCAAGAAGGCCCACGGGAAGACGGTGCTCGATCCCGCCGCCTACCCGCCGACGATCTTCGCCGTGGAGATGCTGGCCTTCCTGCCCGCGCTCCAGCGCGAGCGGGCTGGGTTCATCGAGCGCCTCGGGCACTACTTCTCGACGGCGGCGCCGCGCCGCGCCTTTTTCGTCCTCGCCGGCAAGAGGTTCTTTCCGCCCCTCTTCGAGCTCCTGGGGGACCCGTTGCACGCCGACGCCCAAGGTCACGTCAGGGACGTCCCGTTCGCCGTGTACTGGCTCGAGCTGCTGGCCCGATTGGGCCTGGTCCGCCAAGTCCCCAGCGCCACCAAGGTCCTGGCGCGCCTCTACAGCGAGTGCGATGAAGCAGGGATCTGGAGCCCCAAGGCGCTGCGCCGAAGCCCCAAGTCCACCAACCCCGTGCTCAGCCATTACTTCCCGCTGGAAGGCCCGGGCAAGAGCCCGGCGCAGCGTCAGACCGACGTGACGTTCCGCCTGGCGCTGATTGCGCGGCACCTCGGTTTGCCCATCGAGGTGGCGTAAGGGACAAAAGCGTAGTAGCGTTGGCTACTACGCAAATGCCGACGATCGATCTCACTCCCTTTGGCTTTACCCCAACCGAGTCCGTCGTCTACGCTGCGCTACTGCGCCTCGGCCCCTCCACCGGGTACGGGGTGGCCCGGGCGACCCGGCTTGCCCGCGCCAACGCCTACGGCGCGCTCGAGGGCCTGGTGAGCCGTGGGGCAGCCTTCCGCTCGCACGGCCGCCCGGTCCAGTACCGCCCCAGCGACCCCCATGCCTTGCTCGCCCATCTCGCCGCCCGCCAGGGGGAGGCGCTCGACCGGCTCAGCCGCGCGCTGCGGGACGCGAGCTTGCCCGGGGAGCCGGAGACCCGCACGGTAGCCGGCGAGCGTGCGGTGGCGAACCTGATCCAGCAGCTCGTCGCCCGCGCCGAACGGCAAGTCGCGGGCGTCGTGGCGGCCGCGCTGTGGCGTCCTACGCTCCCCGCCTGGCGCCGCGCGGCGGGGCGGGCCGCGGTAGACGTCAAGCTCGCCGGTGAAGCGGTGGAGACCGAAGGCATCATCACCGGTTCCGTACCGGTGACCGAGCCCACAATTCTGCTGATCGACGACGCTCAGGTGATCACTGCGACGGGAGCCGGAGACGAGCTCGCAGCCCTGTGGAGCTCCCACCCGAACGTGGTGGAGCTCGCCCGACGCGCCCTGCGGAGCCCCCCCGCCCCCCACGTCCCCGCATGAGGAGCCTGCCCACACTGCTGGTCCTGCTGGTTGCGGCATGCCGGGCCACCCCGATCCCGCCGCAGTCCCGCTACCCCGCCGGCACCGATCTCACCGCGAAGTACGTGACGGTCGACGGCTCGCGCATCCGTTACGTCGAGGCCGGGACCGGTCCTGCCGTCGTCTTCATTCATGGCTTCGGCGCATCGCTCTACACCTGGCGCCACACCCTTCCGCCCGTGGCGGCCGCGGGATTCCGCGCGATCGCCTTCGACAATCGCGCCTTCGGGTTCTCGGACAAACCGGCCCACGGGTACACCAACGCCGACTACACGCGACTCGTCCTGGCGCTCCTCGATTCGCTCCGGGTCCCCGACGCCGTGCTGGTCGGCCATTCGATGGGGGGCGCGATCGCCGCCGGGGTCGCCCTTGCCGCCCCGGCGCGGGTGCGCGGGTTGGTGCTGATGGATGCCGCTGGGTTCGGCACCCGCTGGCCGTTCACGCTCCGAATCGTGCGCTGGCCGCTCCTCGGTGCGCTGGCGACATCGTTGCGCGCACGCTCCTCCACGGCCAGCATCCTGCGGTCAACGTACGCAGACGCAACCAAGGTCACCGGCCGGGACGTTGATCAGTACTACGCCCCGGTCCCCGACCCCGACTACGGCCGGGCGATGCGCGGCGTGCTGCGGGAGTTCCGCTTCGACGACCTCGCCGGCCGGCTTGCCGCCGTGGTACAGCCGACGATCGTGCTGTGGGGTAGTGGCGACCGCTGGATCCCGCCGGCCATCGGCCGCCGCATGGCAGTTGAGCTTCCGCGCGCTGCTTTCGTCATCGTGCCTCGGGCAGGCCACGCGGCCCCCGAGGAAGCGCCTGAGCTCGTCAATCGCTCGCTCATCGCTTTCCTGGAGCAGGGACTGCTGCACGTCCCCGAAAACCTCGCGTCGTCCCCCAACGCTGGCCTGGCACGCAGCAACGGTGTACATTTCATCAACCGTCCGGTTGAGGACTTAATGCTGTCACGGAAGCTCACTAATACCAGGGCATTACGCATCATCGCCGTTGCCCGCGAGGAGTTTGCCCGGAGTGGCTTCGACGGGGCGCGAATCGAGCAAATCACCCGCGCGGCCGGAGTAAACAAGCAGCTGCTTTTCTACTACTACCACTCCAAGCGCGGGCTCTTTCAAGCCGTGCTGGGGCAGGCGGCAGCGGAGCTTGAGACGGCGCTGGCCGCCTTGCCGGCTGCGAGTGGCCGGCCCCTGGAGCGGCTGGAGCGAGTTCTGCAAGCGCAGTTTGACTTCCTGGCGCGGCGCCCCGACCTCGTGGCCGTTCTTGCCCAGGGCAATCGGACCGATCTCGCGCCGTTCGCCCCGGCGATCAAGCGGCTGGTCGTGCTACTCGCCGAGGGGCAGGGGCTCGGTCAGGTACGGGACGACGTCGACCCGCACCTGACGGCGGCCCAGGCCCTCGTGCTGATGGTGGGGTACTTGCAGCTCGAATCCGTCGTAGCGGCCAGCGCGCCCCCGCTGGGGGCCGACGAGCCGGCCTTACGAGAGCGCTGGAAGGAAGCCGCCGTACAGCTGGTGGTGGCCGGGGTCGCCGCGCGCTAGTTCTTCGACACCATCTTCGGCTCGACGGGTGCTTCACCCTCGAAGACGAGGTGCCCCGCCTGGAACCGCGCCCCACGCAGCGCCAGTGAAAGCACGTCGCCCAACTCCTCGACCAGGTGCACGTCGAGTTGCCGGCGCACGTCCTCTGGCAGGTCCTCCAGATCGCGCTCGTTCTCCTTGGGGAGGACGATGGTGTTGATCCCCGCCCGTACGGCGCCGAGGACCTTCTCTTTCACGCCGCCGATCGGGAGCACGCGACCTCGCAGGGTGATCTCGCCGGTCATGGCCAGGTCGTGCCGCGCGGGCCGACGTGACAGCGCCGACACGAGGGCGGTCGCCATCGTCACCCCCGCCGACGGCCCATCTTTCGGGATGGCGCCGGCCGGGACGTGGACGTGCACATCCGTGTCCTTGAAGGCCTCTTCCCCAATGCCGAGCTGCTCGGCATGCGAGCGCGCATAGGTGAGCGCCGCCCGCGCCGATTCCTTCATGACGTCGCCCAGCTGGCCGGTCAGGATGAGATCGCCTTTGCCCGACATGACGCTCGCCTCGACGAACATGATGTCCCCGCCCGCCGGGGTGTAATACATCCCCGTGGCGACGCCGACCTGGTCGACGCCCGCTTTGCGCTCGGGGTGGACCCTGGGCCGGCCGAGGAGCTCGCGGACGTCGGCGGCCGTGACCGAGAGGTGCTGCAGCTCCCCCGCGGCGATGCGGCGGGCCACCTTGCGCCCGAGCTTCCCGATCTCGCGCTCGAGTTGGCGGACGCCGGCCTCGCGCGTGTAGCTGGTGATGATCTCCTTCAGGGCCTCATCCCCCAGATCGAGCTGGTCGCCCCCCAAGCCGTTCTCCCGCAGCTGCCGCGGTACGAGGTAGCGCTTCGCAATTTCGAGCTTCTCCCGCTCGGTGTAGCCTGCGAAGTTCACCGTCTCCATTCTGTCGAGCAGAGGCCCCGGGATGCTCTGCGGGAAGTTCGCCGTGGCGATGAACAGCACCTCCGACAGGTCGAACGGCACGCCGAGATAATGATCGGTAAAGGAGTCGTTCTGGGCGGGGTCGAGCACTTCCAGCAGAGCGGAGGCCGGATCGCCCTGAAAGGAGACGCCGAGTTTGTCCACCTCGTCGAGCAGGAAGACCGGGTTCTTCGCGCCCGCCTGCTTCATGCCCTGGAGAATGCGCCCCGGCATCGCGCCGACGTACGTGCGGCGATGGCCGCGGATGTCGGCCTCGTCGCGCGCGCCGCCCAGCGAGATACGTACGTAGGGCCGGCCCATCGCGCGCGCGATGGACCTGGCGATGGACGTCTTCCCGACGCCCGGCGGCCCGACGAAGAGAAGGATCGGCCCCTTGGCCTGCTTGTCGTCCTCGTTCCCGGGAGCCTGCTCGTCGCCGTCACGCCGGCGCTGCCGCAACTGGCGCACCGCCAGGAACTCGAGCACCTGATCCTTGACCTCTTGGAGCCCGTAGTGGTCTTCCGCGAGAATCTCCTGCGCCCGCTTCAGGTCCAAAGACTCCTCGGCGCGCTTGCTCCACGGCAGCTCCGCCACCGTCTCGAGATAGGTCCGGATGACCTGCGCTTCCATCGAGTCCCGGCTGGCCCGCTCCAGGCGCGACAGCTCGCGGTCCACCTCTTTGCGGGCCGCCTCGGGCAGGTCGAGCGCGGCAAGTCGCTTGCGCAGCTCGTCCACCTCGCCCGCCTCGTTCTCCTCGCCCAGCTCCTTGCGGATCGCCTTCATCTGCTCGCGCAGGAACATCTCCCGCTGCCGCTCGCCGATCTCTTCCTGCACCTGCGACTTGATCTCCTCTTGCGCGTCGAGCACGCCGATCTGGCGCTGGACGTGCACGAGGACGCGGCGCACGCGCTCTTCGACCGACAGGGTCTCGAGCAGCGCTTGCCGCTCGCCCGCCTTGATGTCGAGGTAGCCGGCCACGAGGTCGGCGAACCGGCCCGGGTCGGAGACCCCTTCCAGCACCTGCTTCACGACTTCCTCCGGGAGCCCCGATTTCTGACCGAGCTCGGCCGCGCGCTCGCGGGCCTCGCGGTACAGGGCCACGTACGCGGGATCGTCGACCTTGAGGGGCGGCAGCTCTTCGGCCTCGCGGACGACCGCTTGCAGGTGGCCGCCCCCTTCCAGGTACTGCAGCGCCGTGCCCCGGGCCTCGCCCTGGAGCAGCAGCTGCACGCCGCCCAGACCCCGCTGGATCTGTCCGATCCGCGCGATGGTGCCCATGGTATACAGCCCGGCGGGCGCCACCTGGTCCACGTTCTCGCGCTGAGAAACGGCGAAGATAAGGCGGGATTCGCTCTTGACGGCCGCTTCAATGGCGCGGAGGGTTGCAGGCCTCCCCGCGCCGATCGGCTGCGAGACGCCGGGGAACAACACGACCTCCCGGAGCGGGAGCACCGGGAGCGTCTGACGTTCGAACATTGCAGAACTCCGATTCGTAGTCATGATGAACTCCACTGCGCAGCATCGTCCATGCCACTAGGAAACACGCGATCGCCGGCCCACGTTCCACGGCGGTCCCGTCACAGCGGCAGGGACTGCCGAAAGAGTCATCAGCCACGGGCCGTCAGCCGTCAGAACGGCCGTGGCACAGACCCCGGCCGTTGCACGAGTGCGTTGGCGCCGCTAAATCTATGGCCGACATGACACTGGACCCGCCGTGGCCGACGCTGCTGACCGCTCCCTGAGCGGTCGCCTGTCCCAGGCGCTCGGGACGTCCTACACCGTCGAAGGCGAAATCGGTCGAGGCGGGATGGGAGTGGTCTACCACGCCCGGGACGAGCGCCTGAAGCGTCAAGTGGCCATCAAAGTGTTGCCGCCCGAACTGGCGTTCCGGGAGGAGATCCGCATCCGCTTCCTGCGCGAGGCGGAGACCGCCGCGCGGGTGTCGCACCCCCACGTCGTGCCGATCCACTCGGTGGGCGAGGGCCCGGACGGCCTCGTCTATTTCGTGATGGCGTATGTCGACGGCGAGCCGTTGTCCGAGCGGTTGAAGCGCCGCGGCCGTCTGCCCCCGGAAGAGGCGCGCCGCATCCTGATCGAAACCGCCGATGCGCTCGGTGCCGCCCACGCCCTGGGCGTCATTCACCGCGACGTCAAACCGGACAACATCCTGCTCGAAGGCAGCCGCGGCAGGGTGGTAGTGACGGACTTCGGGATTGCCAAGGCGCTCTCCTCCACGTCGAGCGGCGGGCTGACCGGGACCGGCGTCGCGATCGGCACGCCGCACTACATGAGCCCGGAGCAGGCGGCGGGCGAGCGGGAGATCGACGGCCGCTCGGACCTCTACAGCCTTGGCGTGGTCGGGTTTCAGATGCTCGTGGGCGAGCTGCCGTTCACGGCACCGACGGTTCCGGGCCTCTTGATGAAGCACATCACCGAGCAGGCGCCCCTCATCACCGACCGGCGCCCGGACTGCCCGGACGACCTTGCTGCCTGCGTGATGCGCTGCCTCGAGAAGGAGCCCGAGGCCCGCTGGCCGACCGCCGACGCGCTGCGGCGCGCGCTGGAGTCGCGCAGCGCCCCCGCGTATCGGGCGGCGGCCCGTCGGCCCAGCGGCATCAGCCCGCTGCGTGCGCCGCCGCCCGCCGTTCGGCGACGCGACGCGGCGCGCGAGGCGGGTCTGGGGGGCGGCCCGTTGCCCGTCCCGGGGAGCCCGGACGTCCCCCGGCGCTCCCGGCGCGGCTCCCGCCGGGAGCTTCCGACCGTGCCCAGCTCAGGCGAGCCGGACATCGTCCGAACGACGCGCGCCCGATTCGTCACGTGGGTGTCGATTTTCAGTGGACTCGCGCTCGTCGACCTCATCCAAGGGGGCGGGCTATCCTGGGCGCTCTTCGGTGTCGCCGTGTGGGGTGCGTTCAGTGTCGTGCCCCGTTTCTGGCGACTCTGGGAGGCCGGCTACTCCTGGCGCGACGTTTTCAACCGGCCCGCGGCGCCCGACGCGGCCCAGACGCGGGCGGGCGGAGGGTCTGCGCGGGCCGCGATGCTTCGCCCAGTGACCGCCGAAGAGTTCGGACGGCAAGTCGATGCGATCCAGCAGGCGCGCAGCGACCGCCAGGCGATTCTCAAGATCGTCGAGAAGTTGCCGGCCTCCGAGCGTCAAATGCTGCCGGACGTCGTGGACACGGTCGACAAGCTTGTGGCGCGCGCCGAGAACCTGGCTCGCGCGCTGCACAACATGAGCGCGGGGGTGGACGCGGGCGCCGTGCCGCGCTTGGACGAGAAGATCGAGGCGCTGCGGCGCCAGCCCGAGAGTGCGGAGCGCGAGCGCCAGCAGAGCCTGCTGCAGCGGCAGCGTCAGGCACTCACGGACTTGCTCGGCCGCCAGCAGATCATCGAGGAGCAGATCGAGTCCTGCGTGCTCGCCATGCAGAACGTGCGCTTCGACCTGCTGCGGCTCAAATCGGCGGGGGTGGCGGCGGTGCTGAGCGACCTCACGCAGGCCACCCAGCAGGCGCGCGCCCTATCCCGCGACGTGGACCACGCCATCGCCGCGGCCGGCGAGATCCGCGAGATCCTGGGCGAGAGGCCGCCTACCTAGAGCCGCTCGCCGCGGCGGCAGCGCCGGAGGAGCGCAGGGCCGTCCTCGCGTTGGATGCCGAACTCCACCAGCGTGAGGAGCTGCTGCGCCGCATCCTCGCACCGTCCCATCCGTAGCGCCGTGACGGACCGCAGCTCGTACAGCGTGGCCCACCCCGGGCGCTTCCCCTGCACCTCGGCGAGGAGACTGTCGGCGAGCGCCGGCGGGCCGTCCAGCGCGATCCGCTGCAACGTCACGCCGAGCCAGTCACGGGGGAATGGATGACGGAGGGTATTCCGCGCCACGGCGAGCGCGGCGCGCGTGTACGCCCCGACTTCCCTCCAATGCTGCTCCCGGGCGACGACGAGCGAGAGGGCGGCGTCAGCGAGGGCCGTGTCCGAGCCCGCGGCGACGGCCGCCCCCAGGAGCTCCCGGGCGCGGCCCCACCGGTCGCGCCGCGCCGCGATCAGTCCCTGAAGCAGCAGAGCGTCCGGCACTCGGCCTGCGGCCAAGCGGGGCAGCGCGGAGTCCGCGAGGCTGGAGTCGCCGGCAGCGAGGAGTATCGCAGCGGCGGACACGGTCCAGCGCGGGTCGCCCGGACGGGCAGCGCGCATCGTCTGGATGTAGCGCAGCCCGTTCGGGTCGCCGCGGCGGATCAGGAGCGCCTTGGCGAAGCGCTCGGGCGCGGGACCGTCGCCGGCGGCACGGCCGATCGCGACCAGCGAGTCGAAGACCTCGGTGCTGCTCTCCGAGTCGAGGAAGCGGCGGGCGGCGACGAACTCCAGCTGCGGGCGATCGTCGCGGTGCTCGAACACGGCGCGCGAGAGCAAGCGGGCCACGCCGTGCTCCCCCATCGCGAGGTGCCCGAGGTAGTCCGCCGGATCGTCCACGCTGAGGTACTCCCGAGCGAGCTCGCCCAGCGCACCGTGCGACCCGAAGAGTCGCCCCAGCCAGGCGGAGTCCGCCTGCAACGGCTCGGCGGCGCCGAGCACCATCAGGTCCCATGGCGAGCTGAACCAGACCTGCGTGTGGGGAAACACGCTGTGGACGTTGCGGACGATCGCGGCGACCACGGGGAGCGGCAGCTGGTAGAGCTGCACCCATTGGCAGAAGACGCCGCCGGGAGCCAGACGCCCGCGGACGATGCGGAAGAACTCGGGTGTATACAGGGTCGCGACGCCGGCCAGCCAGGGGTTGCTCGGCTCCGAGGCGATCACGTCGTAGCGGGCGGTATCGATCTGGAGGGCGCTGCGCGCGTCGTCCACGACCGCCGAGACGGTGGGCCGGGCGAGCACCGTGTCGTTCACCGAGAGGAAGTAGCGAGCCATGTCGAGCACGGCCGGCTCGATCTCGACCACCCGCACCCGCCGCATGCCGGGCACATCGGCGAGGGCTCGGGTGGTCACCCCGCTCCCGAAGCCGATCACGAGCCCCGTTGACGCGCCCGGACGCAAGGCGACCGGCGCGATGCCGAGCAGCAGCTCGGTGTCCATGTCGCCGTGATCGGACGCGTCGGCCTTGCCGTTCACTTTGAGGCTGCGGCCCGGCGCGCTCTCCCAGGCCGAGACGGTGGCGTTCCACCCTTCGCGGAACGCCAGCTGGCGCATGCCGGCGTGCTCGAGGAACGACTGCCGTTGGTCGGGCGTCGTCAATCCGCGGCCGTAGATCGTGGGCCCGAGATCGAACAGGCGGGTGCTCCAGGGCGGCACGACCACTCCAATGGCCAGCGCCAGCACCGCCAGCACGCCGCCGCCCAGCACGCGGGCACGCAGACGGCGGTGCGCTTCCGAGCCCTCGGCGACGCCCCGCGCGGCCAGGGCCACGAGCGCCAGGGCCGCGAGGCCATTGACCCACAGTCCGATCCGCAGCGTCCGGTCGCTGCCCAACCACACGACGAGCACGAAGCCCGTGAGGACGGCGCCGGCGATGCTCCCGAGCGTGTTGAGGGCGTACGCCCGACCCACGTCCGCGCCGCGGGCTTCGTCCTCCCGCGCGAAGAGGTCGGTCAGGAGCGGGAACGTCATGCCCATCCCGATCGCGGGGACCAGCACCACCGCCCCGACGGCGAGGCCAAGGAGGGCGAGGCGGGCGGTCGCGCCCGGAAATTGAAAGACCGCGAGGATGTACCTTGGCAGCTGGCCGAAGAAGAGAAACAACATCGCCGCCCCGGCGGCCGTGACCCCCTGCGCCGCGCCGGCGGATGCCGCGGTGACGGGGCGCGCGGCCGCGCCAACGCGGGCCACGAAGGCGCTGCCCAGACCAATGCCGAGCAGGAAGGTCAGCAGGACCAGGGTGAACGCGTAGGTCGAGCCGCCGACGATCATGACGAGCACGCGGGTCCAGGCGATCTCGTCGAGCAAGGCCGCGAAGGCCGTGAGGCCGAGGAGCGCGAGAGCCAGCCTGCGCAACGTGTCGCCGGACGCGGGACGGGCGATGGGCGGAGGGAGGACGGGCGCTTGTGACAAGGGCGCGAGCGGCTTGGCGAGGGCGATCGCTGCCGCCCCGATCGCGAAATTGACCAGGGCCGTGCCCCACAGACTGGCCCGGATCCCGACATGCTCGATCAGGACGAAGCCGGCGAGCGCCGTGCCCAGCACGGCGCCGAGGGTGTTGAGGCCGTAGAGCCGGCCCAGGGTCGGCTGCAGCGCGGCGCGATCGGACCCGGCGAAGGCGCGGGTGAGGACGGGGAGCGTCCCGCCCATGAGCGTCGTGGGGACGAGCAGCACGAGGGCCGCCAAGCCGAACCGCAGGGCCACGCTCACCGGTGCGCCGGCGTGGAGCCCGGTGGCGAGGGCCACGTAGACTTGCCGCACCAGCGTGAGGGCCAGGGGGGACAGGGCGGCGAAGGCACCGATCGCGAGCTCCAGCCAGCCGTACAGGGCGGCAGGCCGGGGGTGGCGGTCGGCCCGGCGGCCGAACCACCACGCGCCCAGCCCCAGCCCGCCCATATAGGCCGCGACGACCGTCGTGACCGATTGGATGGTGGCGCCGAACGCCTGATACAGCAGGCGGACCCACAACAGCTCGTAGACGAGCCCGGTAGCGCCCGAAAGAAAGAAGAGGAGGCTGTACCCGAGGACAGCCTTAGAACGCATGCAGCTCGCGCATCGCCTGCGCGAGATCCTCCACCTGCGGCAGGATGAAATCCTCGAGCGCGGGAGCGTACCCGACGAAGGTGTCGGTGGACGCGACGCGCCGCACGGGGGCGTCCAGCCACGGGAAGCAACGGTCGGCGATGCCGGCCGCGATCTCGGCGCCGTAGCCCCAGGCGCGAGCGTCCTCGTAGGCGACCAGGACCTTGTTCGTCTTTTGGACCGACCGCTCGATCGCCTCCCAGTCCACCGGCGACAGGCTGCGCAGGTCGATCACCTGGGCGGCGACCCCGTCATGCTCCTCGAGGTCCTTGGCGGCGACGAGCGCACGCTGCACCAGGGCGCCGTAGGTGACCACCGTGAGGTCCTTGCCTTCCCGCACGACCTTGGCCTTCCCGAACGGGATCATGAAGTTCGGGCCGGGGTTGGGCGCCTTGTTGTAGGTCTGGCGATAGAGGTGTTTGTGCTCGAGGAAGAGGACCGGGTCGTCGCAACGGATGGCGGTGCGCAGCAGGCCGTTGGCATCGAGCGCGTTCGAGGGGCAGATGACGCGCAGGCCCGGCACTGACGTGAAGACGACGGCGCCCGTTTGCGAGTGATAGACGGACCCGCCCTTCAGGTAGCCGCCGTAAGTGACGCGCACCACGACGGGACAGCTGAACGCGTTGCTCGAGCGCCAGCGCAGCGTGGCCAGCTCGTTGCGGAGCTGGTGGTAGGCGGGCCAGATGTAGTCGAAGAACTGGATTTCGACGACGGGCTTCAGGCCGCGCGTGGCGAGCCCGATCGCCCGGCCCACGATGTTGGCTTCCGCGAGCGGCGAGTTGTACACCCGGTCGCTCCCGAACTGGCGCTGCAGCCCCCAAGTGACCTTGAATACTCCCCCCTTCCCCTTCACCTCGCCCAGGTACTGCTCGCGGCTCGCGTCGGCCACGTCCTGGCCGAAGACGACGATCCGCGGATCCCGCGTCATCTCGTCCTTCATGCAGGCGTTGAGCAGGTCGACCATCGTCGTCGGGTCGGCCGTGAACTGCGGGTCGTCTTCGGTGTCGAACTGCTCCGACGTCGGATCGACATCAGGGGAGTAGACGTAGAGCAGCGCGCTCTCCGGCTTGGGCTGCGGCGCAGCGAGCGCCACGTCGGCGGCGACGTTGACCTCCTCGTCCACCTGCGCCCGCAGGGCCGCGAGCTCGGCTTCCGTCGCCACGCCTTCGCGGATCAGCCGCTTGGGGAAGAGGGCCAGGCAATCGCGCTTGGCTTCCTCCTCACGTTCCTTCGGGGGTTTGTAGAGGATCTCGTCGTCGGAGAGGGAGTGCGAGTAGGGGCGCGTGACGTGGGCGTGCACCAGCGCCGGCCCCTTGCGCTGCCGGCAGTACTCGGCCGCGCGCACGAGCGCCCCGTACGAGGCGACCGGGTCGCACCCATCCACCTCCAGCACCAGGAGGTGCGGGAAGGTGGCCACTAGCTTCGAGACCGAGCCGCCGGCGGTCTGTACCTCGACCGGGACGGAGATGGCGTAGCCGTTGTCCTCGATGAGGAACAGCACGGGGAGCTTCAGGTTGCTGGCGGTGTTGAGCGCCTCCCAGAACTCCCCTTCACTGGTGGTGCCGTCGCCCGCCGAGCAGTAGACGACCTCGTCCTCCTTGATCGGTCGCTCGGCGATGGTCTCGAGGCGATCATAGCGCAGCCATGCTTCAGCGCAGCCTACCGCCTGGAGAAACTGCGTGCCGGTGGGGCTCGACTGGCTGACGATGTTGAGCGCCTTGTGGCCCCAGTGGGAGGGCATCTGCCGCCCGCCCGAGTTGGGGTCGTCGGCCGCGGCGACCGCCGAGAGAAGCATCTCAGTGGGCGTCATGCCCAGGGTGAGGCACAGGGCGCGGTCGCGGTAGTAGGGATAGAACCAGTCGTAGGCCGGCCGCAGCGCCCGGCCGGCGGCGACGAGCACGGCTTCGTGCCCCGCGCCCGAGATCTGGAAGAAGATCTTGTTCTGCCGTTTGAGCTGGATCTCCTTGTCGTCCAACCGGCGCGACAGGTACATGACCCGGTAGATGTCGAGCAGGTCGGCCTTCGCGAGGGTCTGCTTGGTGGGTTTCGCCTGGGGGCGGGTGCGGGTCGCCATCGTTTAAGAATAGCCTAGTTCGGCGGCGGCGCCAAAAGGTCGGTTGGCGGCGTGCCGGACGCGAGCCGATATTTCACACGTTCCCCTCCGAATCACCCCGAAACGCGCGAGGCCATCCATGGACGAGGCGGCGAAGAAGACGGTGCTGCGCTCCTTCCCCTACGGCCTCTATGCCGTGACCGTCGCCCACGGCGGCGACGAGCACGGCATGACCGCCAACTGGGTGATGCAGACGGCATTCGAGCCGCCGATGGTCGCGGTCGCGGTGGAAAACACCTCGAAGACGATCGGCATGATCCGCGACGCGCACCACTTCGGCGTGAACGTGCTGCAGTCCGGCCAGCGCGAGCTCGCCGGCAAGCTGGGCCGCTCTTCGGAGCAGGCGCCCCAGAAGTTGAAAGGGGTGAAGACAAAGCCCGCAGGGGTCGCGGCAACGCCCGTGCTGGCGGACGCGCTGGGTTGGGTGGTCTGCCGCCTCGTCGCCACGCTGCCGGCGGGCGACCACACGATCGTGCTTGGCGAAGTCGTCGATGCCGGGGTGGAACACCAAGGCGCCATGGCGCTGACACTCCAGGAGGCGGGGTTCAAGTACTCGGGATAGCCGACGGCTGACGGCTCACGGTCTCGTGTAGACGACTTTCCCCCCCACAATCGTCACCCGCACCTTCGCCTGATCGAGAAAAACAGGCGGCATGGTGAACAGATTGCGGTCCACGACCACGATGTCCGCGTACCGGCCCGGCGCGAGCGTGCCCCACTTGGTTTCGTCGAACGTCGCGTACGCGTTCCCGGCCGTGTAGGCCTGGAGCGCCTCTGCCACCGAGATCTTCTGCTCCGGCACCCAGCCGTTGAGGTTCTTGCCGTCGAGCGTGCGGCGCGTGACGGCCGCGTAGACGCCGAGGATGGGGTCGAGCGGCGCCACCGTCCAGTCGGAGCCGAACGCGAGCCGCGCGTGCGTGTCGAGCAGCGTGCGGAAGGCGTAGGTCGTCTTGATCCGCACCGGGCCGATCCGCTGTTCCACCCAGCGGCCGTCGTCGATCGCGTGGTAGGGCTGCATCGACGCGACGACCCCGATGCGGCTGAAGCGAGGGATGTCCGCCGGTCGCAGGTGCTGGCTGTGCTCGTCGCGGAAGCGCCGGTCGCGTGGCCCGTGCGCCCGGGCCACGCTGTCGTAGATGTCGAGCAGGATGGCGTTGGCCCGGTCCCCGATGGCGTGCACGGCGATCTGCAGGCCGGCTGAGTCGGCGTTGCCGATCCACGTGCGCATGTCCTTCTCGGGGTGCTGCAGGAGGCCGTAGTAACCGGCGGAGTCGGCATAGGGCTCGAAGAAGAAGGCCGTGCGCGAGCCCGCCGAGCCATCCATGAAGCCTTTCAGGCCGCCGATCTTGACCCAGTCGTCGCCGGGGCCGCGCGCGCGCACGGTCTCGGCCACGGCGCGCCAGTTCTCGAGCGGCAAGTACAACGCTGCGCGCGTCGTCAAGCGGCCGGCGCGCTCGAGCCGGCGGAAACTGGCCAAGTCCACCCAGGAGCTCGCCGGGTCCACCCAGGGGTCGGACATGTACGCCGTGGAGGTGACCCCCAGGGAGGCCGCGTGGCGGAGGGCGCGGGCCAGCGCCGAATCGGTCTGCTGTTCGGTCGGGCCCGGAATCGCCCGCTCGATGAGGGCCACCGCCTGGTCCTTGAAGATGCCGGTAGGCGAACCGTCGCGGTCGCGGAGGATCTCGCCTCCTGAGGGCGTGGGGGTGCCACGAGTGATCCCGGCGGCTTTCATCGCCGCGGCGTTGGCAAGCCCTTCGTGGCCGTCGAGGCGATAGATCCAAACCGGGGTGTTGGGGGTGACGGAGTCGATCCACTCGTGCCGCGGGAGCGGCGCGCCCCGCCACAGCGTATGGTCCCAGTAGCCGCGGAGGATCCATTCGCCGGGCTGAAGCCTCGCGGCGTATTCCTTGACGCGGCGCACGAATTCCTGCGGCGTGGCGGCGCCCCCCAGGTCGATCGAGGACAGGTGGAACCCTCCTTGGATGAAATGCGTGTGCCCGTCAGCGAAGCCGGGCATCACGAGTCCGCCCCGGGCGTCGACCACCTGGGTGCGGGACCCGATGAGGGGCCCTACGGCCACGCTGTCGCCCACCTGGAGGATCTTGCCGCCCCGGACGGCGACGGCGCCGGGCTGGGGATTGCCGGAGGA
>QHUY01000010.1 GCA_003223415.1 Gemmatimonadota bacterium | reverse complement strand
GTGGCGACGGGGCGGATCGACCGGGGCAAGGTGAAGGTGGGCGAAGAGGTGGAGATGGTGGGGTTCGGGACCGACAAGAAGTCGGTGGTCACCGGGGTGGAGATGTTCCGCAAGCTGTTGGACGAGGGGCAGGCGGGGGACAACGTGGGGCTGCTGCTGCGGGGGGTGGAGAAGCACGAGATCGAGCGGGGGATGGTGTTGGCCAAGCCGGGCTCGATCACGCCGCACACCAAGTTTGAGAGCGAGGTGTACGTCCTGACGAAGGAAGAGGGGGGGCGGCACACGCCGTTCTTCAAGGGGTATCGGCCGCAGTTTTATTTCCGGACGACGGATGTGACGGGGACGGTGGAGTTGCCGGCGGGGGTGGAGATGGTGATGCCGGGGGACAACACGAAGATGACGATCGAGCTGATCACGCCGATTGCGATGGAGGAGGGGCTGCGCTTCGCGATCCGCGAGGGCGGCCGCACCGTCGGCGCCGGCGTGGTCGTGAAAATCTTGAAGTAGACGGCTGAAGGCTCATATGCCCAGAGAGAACATCATCATGGAATGCACCGCCTGTAAGAGTCGGAACTATTTCACGACCAAGAACCGGCGGAAGCATCCGGAGCGGGCGGAGTGGAAGAAGTACTGCCCGCGGTGCAATAAGCAGCAGCCGCACAAGGAATCGAAGTAGCCGTGGCGACGGAGGTGGTAGCGGGCCCGGCGCGGGGCTGGCTCGCGCGCGTGGTGGATTTCCTGCGCGAAGTGCGCAACGAGATCCGCAAGGTGACCTGGCCGACCCGCGACGAGCTGCGGCGCGCCACGATCGTGATCGTCGCGTTCGTCTCCCTGCTGGGCCTGCTCATCGGGCTGATGGACTCGGCGCTCCAGTTTCTGCTGGTGACGACCGTGGCGCGGCTGCTCTGATGTCCGAGCACCGCTGGTACGCCGTGCAAACGACGGCCGGACACGAGAACAAGGTCCGCTCGCTCATCGCACGGCGCATCGCCGACGACCCGCGGCCCGATGCCGAGAAGCCGATCCGGCAAGCCCTGGTCCCCACTCAGGAAGTGGTGGAGATCAAGAACGGCAAGAAGGTCACGGTCGAGCGGAAGATCTACCCGGGATACGTACTGGTGGAGATGGAGCTGAACCAGGAGACCATCCACACCATCAACGGGATCCAGGGCGTCATCAAGTTCGTGGGCACGGGGCGACTGCCGATGCCGCTGCGGCCCGACGAGGTGAACCGCCTCCTCGGCATCGAGGAAGCGGTACGCGAAGAGGAGCCGGCCGAGGAGATTCCATTCCTCATCGGCCAGGTGGTGGAGATCACCGAGGGGCCGTTCTCGGACTTCAGCGGCACGGTGGAAGAGGTGCTGCCCGACAAGGGCAAAGTGCGGGTGTCGGTCTCGCTGTTCGGCCGCCCCACGTCGGTCGAGCTCGACTACTTACAGTTGAAAGCACACTAGACGATGGCCAAACCGATTGTCGCGGTCGTGAAGCTGCAGGTGGCCGCCGGGCAGGCGAACCCGGCACCCCCGGTTGGCACGGCGCTCGGCCCCCATGGCGTCAACATCATGGAGTTCGTCAAGCAGTTCAATGCCAAGACGCAGGGCCAGATGGGGATGGTCACCCCGGTCGTCGTGACGATCTACAAGGACCGGACTTTCACCTTCATCACTAAGACGCCCCCGGCGGCGGTCCTCCTTAAGAAGGAGGCGGGCGTCGAGAAGGGCTCGCCCACGTCCAACCGGCAGAAGGTCGGCAAAGTGACCCGGGCGCAGCTGCAGAAGATCGCCGAGATCAAGATGCCGGACCTGAACGCGACTTCGCTCGAGGGCGCGATGAAGATGGTCGCCGGCACGGCCCGGTCGATGGGACTGGAGGTGGTGGACTGATGCGCGCGCACGGGAAGCAGTACCGCGCCGCCGTCGCCACGCTCCAGCCACGGCAGTTCTACGGGCCCCGGGAGGCGGTGGAGCGGGTGAAGGCGTCGGCCTTCGCGAAGTTCGACGAGTCGGTGGACGTGGCGGTGCGCCTCGGGGTGGATCCCAAGCACGCCGACCAGATCGTCCGCGGCACCGTCTCGCTGCCGCACGGAACGGGCAAATCGGTGCGGGTCCTGGTCATCACGCAGGGCGACAAGGCCAAGGAAGCGGAAGGGGCGGGCGCGGAGTTCGTCGGGGTCGAGTACGTCCAGAAGATCAAGGACGGCTGGCTCGATTGCGACGCGATCGTGGCGACGCCCGACATGATGGGTCAGCTCGGCGCGCTGGGCAAAATCCTCGGCCCCCGCGGGCTGATGCCCAACCCCAAGGCCGGCACCGTCACGATGGATGTGGCGAAGGCGGTCAAGGAACTGAAGGCGGGGAAAATCGAGTTTCGCGTGGACAAGAGCGGGATTGTCCATGCGCCGATCGGCAAGAAGTCCTTTGCAGTGGACGCGCTGACGGAGAACCTCCAGCACTTCCTGGAGGCGATCGTGCGGGCCAAGCCGGCCGCGGCCAAGGGCCACTACGTCCGGTCGGTGACGGTGTCGAGCACCATGGGGGCCGGTGTGCCCCTGGATCCGGCGGCGTACGCATGATCCGCACCAAGGCGGAGAAACAGGAAACGGTCACCGCCCTGGCGGCCAAGCTGGAGCGGTCGTCCACGGTGTACGTAACGGACTTCACGGGCCTCAACGTGGCCCGGATCACGGATCTGCGGCGGCGCCTCCGGGCGGCCGGCGTGGAGTACGTGGTCGTGAAGAACACGCTGGCGCGGCGCGCGCTGCAGCACGCCCAGGTGCCGGGGCTGGAGGCGCACCTGGCGGGGCCCACCGCGCTGGTGCTGGCGGGCGCGGACCCGGTGAGCGCGGCGAAGGTGTTGACGGACTTCGCCAAGGAGTTCCAGAAGCCCGCTATCAAAGTCGGGCTGGTGGGCGGCAAGGCGGTGACGCCCGATCAGGTGAAGCGGCTCGCCAGCCTGCCGACGCGGAACGAACTGCTCGCCCGACTGGGCGGGGCGCTCCAGGCGCCGATGGTAGGCTTCGTCGGAGCGTTGCACGGCTTGCTGCTGAACATGGTGGGTGCCCTCGAGGCGCTCCGGACCGAGCGCGCCCGGGGCGTGGCTTCTTAAGGAGACTAGGACAATGGCGACGCAGACCAGTATGAGCATCGACGACATTCTCCAAGCCATCGGCGGTTTGTCGGTGGTCGAGCTGGCCGAGTTGATCGAAAAGTTCAAGGACAAGTTCGGCGTGACCGTGGCGGCACCGGCGGCGGCGCCCGCGATGGGCGCGGCGGCGGGCGGCGGCGGCGCGGCGGCGGCTGCGCCGGCGGCGGAGGAACAGACCGAGTTCACGGTCGTCCTCAAGGGCGCTGGGGAGAAGAAGATTCAGGTCATCAAGGAAGTCCGGGCCGTCACCAATCTGGGTCTGAAGGAAGCCAAGGACCTGGTGGAAGGCGCGCCGGGCGTCGTCAAGGAAGGCGTGTCCAAGCAAGAAGCGGAAGAGATCAAGAAGAAGCTCGAAGCCCAGGGCGCGGTGGTCGAACTGAAGTAGTGCCAACAACCCTGCTCGCTTGCCCGAGCCCCTCTGACCACCCGCGGTCCACACTGGGCCGCGGAGGGCGGGGCCTTTCGCGTTGCTCTGAGGTTCTGACATGACGAAGACGCTGCCGGTGCTGTCGTTCGCCAAGCTAGAGACGGGCATGCCGATGCCCCATCTCCTCGACATCCAGACGCGGGCGTTCCAGTCCTTGCTGCAGCCGGATGGCAAGAACGCCGAGCGCTCGGACGTCGGCCTGGAGCGGGTGTTCAAGGACCTGTTCCCGATCCAGGACGTGAACGGCAATTACTCGCTGGAGTTCGTGAAGTACGCGCTGGGCGAGCCGAAGTACACCGTGGAGGAGTGCATCGAGCGGGACATGACCTACTCGGTGCCGCTCAAGGCCACGCTACAGCTGGTGGTGATGGAGGAGGTTGGGGAGACGACGAAGACGAAGCGGCCCAAGAACATCATCGAGAAGGAAGTCTACTTGGGCGAGCTGCCGATCCTCACGCCGCTGGGCACGTTCGTCATCAACGGCGCCGAGCGCGTCATCGTGTCGCAGCTGCATCGCTCGCCGGGCGTGGTGTTCGAGGAGAGCATCCACCCCAACGGCCAGCGCCTGTTCTCGGCGCGGATCATCCCGTTCCGGGGCTCGTGGGTCGAATTCACGATCGACATCCACGACGTGATCTACGTCCATATCGACAAAAAGAAGAAGTTCCCGGCTACCGCCCTGCTGCGCGCCTTCGGCTACGGGACCAACGCCGACATCCTCTCGCTCTTCTACGCGACCAAGGAGCTCGACATCACGGGCAAGCTCGAGGGCCGCGCCCAGAAGCGTGAGGTGCTCGGCACCCTACTGGCGGTGGACGTCCCCGACCCCGAGAACAAGAAGGGTGAGCCGTTGGGCCGTGTGGGCGACGAGTTGACACTCGAGAAGTTCAACACGTTCCGCCGGGCCGGCATCCCCAAGGTCAAGGTGTTCGCGGGCTACACCGCGCTGGGCCTGCGGGACGAGGCGCAGCCGACCACCACACAGCAACAGCAGAGCAAGCACATTCTGGCCTTCGATGTGGCCGACCCGGAAACGGGGGAGGTGCTGGCCGAGGGCAGCCGCGAGCTCAGCGACGCGCTGAAGAAGCGGCTGCTCAAGGCGGGGCTCACCAAGGTGGAGGTGCTGTTGCCGCCGGGGCGGAGCGAGTCGCCGCTGATCAAGAACACGCTGGTCAAGGACCCGACCCACAGCGAGGCCGAAGCTCTGGAGCAGATCTACGCGCTGCTGCGGCCGGGCGAGGCGCCCAACCTGGAGACCGCGCGCCAGGCGCTGGAGCGGCTGTTCTTCCACCCCAAGCGCTACGATCTGGGGCGGGTGGGCCGCTACAAGATCAACCAGCGGCTCAAGGTGAATGTCGCCAAGGACCACACGGTCCTGACGGAAGAGGATTTCATCGCGATCATCCGCTACTTGATCGAGCTCTCCGACGGGCGCGGCTACACCGACGACATCGACCACCTCGGCAACCGGCGCGTGCGCTCGGTGGGCGAGCTGATCGCCAACCAGTTCTCGGTGGGCCTGTCGCGCATGGCGCGGCTCATCAAGGAGCGCATGAGCATCAACAATGATCCCGAGCGGATCACCCTGGACGACCTCGTGAACGCCCGGACCGTGAGCGCGGTGATCCAGGCGTTCTTCGGCAGCTCGCAGCTGTCGCAGTTTATGGACCAGACGAACCCGCTGGCCGAGCTGACCCACAAGCGCCGGCTGTCGGCGCTCGGGCCGGGCGGCCTCACGCGCGAGCGCGCGGGGTTCGAGGTTCGCGACGTGCACTACAGCCAGTACGGCCGGATGTGCCCGATCGAGACGCCGGAAGGCCCGAACATCGGTCTGATCACGAGCCTGTCCTGCTACGCCCGCGTCAACGACCTCGGCTTCATCGAGACGCCCTACCGCATGGTGAAGGACGGCCGGGTCAGCGACCAGATCCGCTGGCTGTCGGCCAGTGAGGAAGAGGAGTATGCGGTGGCCCAGGCGAACGCGCGCCTCACCGAGGACGGCCGCTTCGCCGACGAGCTGGTGCTGTGCCGCAAGCGGGACGACTATCCGCTGCTGGCGCCCGGCCGCATCGACTTCATGGACGTGGCGCCCGAGCAGCTGGTGTCGATCGCGGCGGCGCTGATCCCGTTCTTGGAGCACGACGACGCCAACCGCGCGCTCATGGGCTCGAACATGCAGCGCCAATCGGTGCCCCTGCTGTTCCCCCAGGCCCCCCTGGTCGGGACCGGGCTGGAAGAGCGGGTGGCCCGGGACTCGGGCGCCGTCGTCATCGCCCGACGGGCCGGGGTGGTGCAGCGCGTCACGGGGGGGGGGGGGGGGGGGGGGGGCGGCGAGAGCCCCCTAGCGCGCCTCAAGCAGCACGACCGCTACCGCCTCAAGAAGTTCTGGCGCACCAACCAGGACACGGCCACCAACCAGCGGCCCCTGGTGCACGTGGGGCAGCGGGTGAAGGCGGGCCAGATCGTGGCCGACGGCGCCGGGACCGAGCGCGGCGAGCTGGCCCTGGGCGCCAACGTCACGGTGGCGTTCATGCCCTGGTACGGGCACAACTTCGAGGACGCCATCATCCTCTCGGAGCGCCTGGTGAAGGACGACGTCTACTCGTCGATCCATATCCAGGAGCTGGAGCTCCACGTCCGCGACACCAAGCGCGGCCGCGAAGAGATCACACGCGAGATCCCGAACGTTGCCGAGGAGTCGCTGGTCGACCTCGATGAACGCGGCATCGTCCGCATCGGCGCGCCCGTGAAGGCGGGCGACATCCTGGTCGGTAAGATCACACCCAAGGGCGAGACCGAGCTCTCCCCCGAGGAGAAGCTGCTCACGGCGATTTTCGGCGAGAAGGCCAAGGACGTGAAGGACTCCTCGCTCAAGGTGCCGCCCGGCATGGAGGGCGTGGTCATTGACGTCAAGATCTTCTCCCGCATCGAGGACCAGGTGGTCGAGAAGGACCGCGGCGAGCGCATCGGCGAGGTCCGGCGGCTCGAGGTGGACGAAAAGGCGCGCATCACGGAGGCCATGGCCGCCGAGCTGGTCGAGCTGCTGGTGGGCCAGGAGGTGGGGTTGCTGCTGAAGGCGGGGACGGTGGAGGAATACCTCCCGGCCGGCACCAAGCTCACGCGGCCGCAGCTGGCGGAAGTGCGCTTCGCCGACGTGGATCTCAAGACGCTGCGCGTCGCCAACAAAGCGGTGAATGAGAAGATCAAGGCGATGCTCGACGCGGCGACGGGCGAGCGCGCCAAGATCGAGGAGAAGTCCGAGGACCAGATCGACAAGATCCTGCAGCCCGACGAGCTGCCACCGGGCGTCATCCAGCTCGTGAAGGTCTATGTCGCCGAGAAGCGCAAGATCTCAGTGGGCGACAAGATGGCGGGCCGGCACGGCAACAAGGGCATCATCGCGCGCATCGTCCCCGAGGAGGATATGCCGTTCCTCCCGGATGGGACGCCGGTGGACATCGTCCTGAACCCGCTCGGCGTGCCGAGCCGCATGAACGTCGGGCAGATCCTGGAGACCCACCTCGGGTGGGCCGCCAGAATCCTGGGGTTCGAGGCCAAGACGCCCGTCTTCCAAGGCGCCGACGAGACCGAAATCGGCATCCTGGTGCGGTTGGCGGGCTTGACGTGGGCCGCCGAGGCGCTGCGCCTCGCGGTGCGACCGCCGGAAATGGACCCGGAGACGGTGCGCGGCATCACGCAGGACCTGCGGCGGCTGCCGGCCACCAACGGCGGCAAGCCCGACCTGACGCGGGCGGGGATCAGCTTGCTGGCGTCGCGGGCGCTGGGCACGGAGACGCGCGAGGTGTTCCACCGCTTCGAGGATTTCCTGAAGTTCGCCGCCAAGGAGCTGGCGGATCGCGAGCTGGAGCAGCGCCGCCTCGAGCAGGAGACCCACGCGGCGCGACTCGAGGCCGAGGACCTCGCGAAGGCCGACAAAGCGGCGCTCAAGGCGGGGCTCAAGGAGGTCGAGAAGTTCCTCGAGCACGGCAAACCGGCCGAGGTGCTCGAGGCCGTGGGCTATCCGGCGCTGGCAGCGGTGCTCGGCCCGAAGTCGGAGGCCGACCTGGACCAGGCGGTGAGCGAGCTGCTGGCGATCGCCGGGCTGTCGCCGGCGGGCAAGTGCCGACTGCGCGACGGGCGCTCGGGGGAGTTCTTCACCTCCGACGTCACCGTCGGTTCGATCTACATGATGAAGCTGTCGCACCTGGTGGACGACAAGATCCACGCGCGGTCCATCGGGCCCTACTCGTTGGTGACGCAACAGCCGCTCGCCGGTAAGGCGCAGTTCGGCGGCCAGCGCTTCGGGGAGATGGAGGTGTGGGCGCTCGAGGCCTATGGGGCGGCCCATACGCTGCAGGAGATCTTGACCGTGAAGTCGGACGACGTGAACGGTCGCAGCCGCGTGTACGAGGCCATCGTCAAGGGGCAGAACCTGCCGAAACCCGGCATCCCCGAGTCCTTCAACGTGCTGGTGAAGGAACTCCAGGCCCTGGGGTTGAAGGTCACCCTGGGCACCACCGAGGACGTTGAGGAGTAGGGGGAGGGAGAGCCGATGATCGATTTCCGGAGCGGGCGCGAGCCGAAGAGCTCGAGCTTCGACTATATCCAGATCCGGATCGCCTCGCCCGAGGAGATCCGCGGACCCCGGGATTCCAAGGAGCGCGAGCGCCTGGAGCTGCAGGGCCAGCGGACCTGGTGGTCCTGGGGCGAGGTCACCAAGCCCGAGACCATCAACTACCGGTCGTTCAAGCCGGAGCGCGACGGCCTCTTCTGCGAGCGCATCTTCGGCCCGGTGAAGGACTGGGAGTGCCACTGCGGCAAATACAAGCGGATCCGCTACCGCGGCGTGATCTGCGACCGCTGCGGCGTCGAGGTGACACTGTCCAAAGTGCGGCGCGAGCGGATGGGGCACATCGAGCTCGCCGTACCGGTGGCGCACATCTGGTTCTTCAAGACGCTGCCCTCCCCGATGGGGAACCTGCTCGACATGACGCTGCGGGACCTCGAGCGGGTCATCTATTACACGAACTACGTGGTGATCGACACCGGCGAGCAGGAAGTGCAGGAGCGCGAGCTGCTGGACGAGGACCGTTACCTCGAGCTGCGGGCCAAGGCCAAGGGCGAGGGCGACGCCGCGTTCAAGGCGGACATCGGCGCGCCGGCGGTGCGGGCGCTGCTCGAGCGCATCAACGTCGACAAGCTGGCCGACGAGCTGCGCGAGGCGGTGGCGACGGAGACCAGCCAGCACCGCAAGAAGCAGATGCTCAAGCGGCTCAAGATTGTGGACGCGTTCCGGAACTCCGGCACCTCGGGCGAGCAGCGCAACGACCCGCGGTGGATGATCCTGGACGTGATCCCGGTCATCCCTCCCGACCTGCGGCCGCTGGTGCCGTTGGACGGCGGCCGCTTCGCCACGAGCGATTTGAACGACTTGTACCGGCGGGTGATCAACCGTAACAACCGGCTGCAGAAGCTGATCCTGCACCGGGCGCCGGAGGTGATCCTGCGGAACGAGAAGCGGATGCTGCAGGAGGCGGTGGACGCGCTGTTCGACAACGGCCGCCGATCCAAGGCGATCCGCGGGCGTGGCAAGCGGCCGCTCAAGTCGCTGTCGGACATGCTGAAGGGCAAGCAGGGGCGGTTCCGCCAGAACCTGCTCGGCAAGCGCGTGGACTACTCGGGCCGGTCGGTGATCGTGGTGGGCCCGGAGCTGCGGCTGCACCAGTGCGGCCTGCCCAAGGCGATGGCGGTCGAGCTGTTCAAGCCCTTCATCATCCATAAGCTGGTGGAGAAGGGGATCGCCGAGACGGTCAAGCGCGCCAAGAAGATCGTCGAGAAGGAGTCGCCGGAGGTCTACGAAATCCTCGAGGAGATCATCGAGGACCATCCAGTGCTGCTCAACCGCGCCCCCACGCTGCACCGCCTGGGCATCCAGGCGTTCGAGCCGGTGCTGGTGGAGGGCAAAGCGATCCGCATCCACCCGCTCGTGTGCGCCGCGTTCAACGCCGACTTCGACGGTGACCAGATGGCCGTGCACGTGCCGCTCTCCTTCGAGAGCCAGCTCGAGGCGCGGGTGCTGATGATCTCGTCGAACAACATCCTGAAGCCGTCGGACGGCCGCCCCGTGGCGGAGCCGTCTCAGGACATGGTGCTGGGGTGCTACTTCCTCACCAAGGAGCCGGCGGACTTCGAGCAGGTGCAGTCCGAGGCGGCGCGCGTGGGGTCGGCGGCCGAGCTGGAGATGGGGCTCGCCACCAAGCGGCTCGAGTACCACACGCCGGTGCATTTCTGGTACACGCCCCCGCCCGGTCCCGAGGGGGGCGGGGGGGGCGGGGGGGCGCACGCGAACGGGACGTGGATCTACACGACCGCGGGCCGGGTGATCTTCAACAGCATTCTCCCCGACGGAACGAAGCTCGCCCTCGGGTACCAGAACAGCGTGATGCGCAAGAAGGCGCTCTCGGAGCTGGTGTTCGAGAGCTACCGGCAGGCGGGGCTCGCCCCCACGGTGCAGTTCCTGGACGCGCTGAAGGAGTTCGGGTTCCGTTACGCCACGATGGGCGGCGTGTCGATCGGCATCGAGGACCTGGTGATCCCGGCCGAAAAGGCGCCGCTGCTGCACGACGCCGAGGCACGGGTCGAGCGCTTCCAGCGGGCGTACGCCACAGGTCAAATCACCTTCGGCGAGCGCTACAACAAGGTCATCGACGCCTGGAGGCTTCAACCCGGTGTTCATGATGTTCGACTCCGGGAGCCGCGGCAGCCGCGACCAGATCCGCCAGTTGGCGGGTATGCGCGGCTTGATGGCCAAACCGCAGAAGAAGCTCACCGGCGGCATCGGGGAGATCATCGAGAGCCCGATCAAATCGAATTTCCGCGAGGGCCTCTCCGTGCTCGAATACTTCATCTCGACGCACGGCGCGCGGAAGGGCCTGGCCGACACCGCCCTCAAGACGGCGGACGCCGGGTACCTGACGCGCCGCCTGGTCGACGTGGCGCAGGACGTCACGATCACTGAAGAGGACTGCGGCACTATCCGCGGCCTCGAGATGACCGCGCTGAAGGAGGGCGAGGACATCATCGAGCCCCTGCGCGAGCGGATCGTGGGCTGCGTGGCCTCCAAGGAGGTCACCGATGCACACGAGCTCGATGAGCACGGCCAGCCCAAGATCCTGGTCGAGGCGGGTCAGCTGATCCACGAGGACACGGCCCAGGTGATCGAGGACGCCGGGATCGAAGCGGTCGAGATCCGCTCGGTGCTCACCTGCGAAGCCAAGCGGGGCGTGTGCCGGATGTGCTATGGCCGCAACCTGGCCACCATGGACATGGTGGACCTGGGCGAGGCGGTGGGTATCCTGGCCGCGCAGTCGATCGGCGAGCCGGGCACGCAGCTGACGCTGCGGACCTTCCATATCGGCGGCACGGCGGCGCGCATCGCTGAGCAGACGACGCGCAAGACCAAAGTCGAGGGCGTCATCGAATACGGCGACCGGCTCACCTTCGTGGAGACCCCGGAGGGCCTGCGGGTCGTGACCAGCTACGAGGGCGAGCTGATCCTCAAGGCGGCCGCCCACGGCGGCGGCACGGCGGCCGGCAAGCTGGCCGTGCACTCGCGCTTCCACGTGCCCCTCGGTGCGACGCTGATGGTGGCGGACGGAGCCAAAGTGGCCCGGGACGGGGTGCTGTTCACCTGGGACCCGTACACCAACCCGATCATGACGGACGTGGCGGGCATCGTGCGCTTCGTCGACATCGTGGAGGACGAGACGGTTCGCGAGGAGCTCGACGAAATCACGGGCCGGCGCCAGCGGGTGATCATCGAGGACCGGGAGAAGAAGCTGCACCCGCACATCGAGATCATTCAGAAGAAGGGCGACAAGGAAAAGCGGCTCCGCGACTTCGTGATCCCCGAGGGCGCCCAGCTCACGGTGGAGGACGGGGTCGAGGTGTACGCTGGCCAGGTGCTGGCTAAGGTATCGCGCGAAGCCTACAAGACGCGCGACATCACCGGCGGCCTGCCGCGCGTCGCCGAGCTGTTCGAGGCCCGGCGGCCCAAGGACCCGGCCACCATCTCGGAGATCGACGGCACCGTGCGGTTCGGGGACATCAAGCGCGGCAAGCGCGAGATCTTCATCCACCCCGAATCCGGCGAGCCGCAGCTCTACGAGGTGCCGGCCGGCAAGCACCTCCGCGTGCACGAGGGCGACCGGGTCCGGGCGGGCGACCGCCTCACCGAGGGCCCCGTCAACCCGCACGACATTCTGCGGATCAAGGGCCCGCGGGCGGTGCAGGAGTACCTCCTGAACGAGGTCCAGGAGGTGTACCGGCTGCAGGGCGTGAAGATCAACGACAAGCACATCGGCGTGATCGTGCGCCAGATGCTGCAGAAGGTGAAGGTGGTGGATCCGGGGGACACCGAGTTCCTCGAGGGTGAGAACGTGGATAAGCTGACGTTCCGCGAGGTGAACCACCGCACCCAGACCAAGGGCGGCAAGGTGGCCACCAACGAGCCCCTGCTCCTCGGCATTACCAAGGCGAGCCTGACGACCCAGTCGTTCATCTCCGCGGCCTCCTTCCAGGAGACGACGCGGGTGCTGACCGACGCGGCGATCCGCGGGGCCAAAGACGACCTCTTGGGCCTCAAGGAGAATATCATCATCGGCCATCTCATCCCGGCGGGATCGGGCATCTACCGCTACCACGAAATCGAGATCGAGCCGCCGGAAGGGTTCCAGCCGCCGCCGCCGCCGGTGGAAACGACCCCCGGTGCGGCCCCCAGCCCGTTCCCGGAGGAAGTGGAGGCCGAATAGTCGGACAGTCGGACGGTCGGATTCTGGGACCTGAAAAGCGACGGCGCCCGGGAGCGATCCCGGGCGCCGTCTGTTTTGGGAGCGTCGGCGATTCGCCGCCTCGGCTATCGCACCGTCTGCACCATCTGCGCGTTCAAGGCCTGGCGAATCCGCTCGCGCGAATCGGCGTAGTGCGCCCGGGTGTAGGCGTCGAGCGATCCGCCACCCGCGAGCGCCTGATCGAGGCGCGCCGCAAGGTCGCCGAGCGTCGCGCGCGCCACCGTACGGGCGTCCTCCGGTACGGCGCGCCCGCTGCCGACCACCATCCCGACGAGGCTGTTCAGATACTGGCGCTGCAGGTCGCGGCGAATCGAGCCGGCGTTGCGAGCGCGCCGGGCGCCCGGCCCATAGCCCGCCTCGGCCCAGATCGTGGCGGTGAGCGTCGAGAGCACGTCCGGGATCGTCACCACCTGCTCGTCGTCGATGGCCCGCAGTGCGGCGTCTCGCAGCCGCGCCAGCACCCCGGGATCAGTGAGGAGGTTGATCAGGGTGGACTGCAACGCCAGGGCCCAGTCGTGCAGCGGGAAGTCGATGCGGCTGCCGGTGAATGGGTTCGCGTCCCAATGGTACCAGCGAGCCGGCGCCAGCTTGTTCAGCAGGTCCGGCGGGAACTTGTAGGCGTTCTCCCCCAGCCCCGCTTCGGCGATGAACGCCAGTGCCTCGCGCTGGCGCACGGCGGGCACCGCCCGGAACGCGGGCCGCGAATTGGGATCGCCGCGATGGTCCCGCGACGTGTAGGCGCCGGAGAGATACTTGGTCGTGACCAGCGTGGCATACCAGCGATTGAATAGCAGGCTCGTGAACGCGTTCCGGAGCTTGGGGTAGCCCTCGCCCGGGGCCACGAGCCGGATCTCGAGCGAGTCGAACAGGCGGTTCACGAGCTTCACCCGTTCCTCTGCCCAGGCGAGGGGATCCGTCGTCTGGTCGAAGCGGGTGACGTTGGGGTCAAGGCCGTAGCCGCCGAAGCTGGCGTCCTCGTCGGTCGCGTAGACGTGGTCGGGATCCGCGGCCTGGCCGGCGATGGCCTGCAGCCCCGGCCGCTCGGCGTCCGGGGTCTCGCCGCCCACCGAGGCGTAGCCGTACTTGATCGCCCAGCGGTCGTAGGTGCCGATCGTGCGCGAGTAGTAGTCGCCTTGCTTCGAGCGATCGAGCGCGACGACGGGGTCGTTGTAATCCATCACGGATGCCGAGGTGCCGTGCGTCGCCGTGAATTGGCGATCGAACAGCTTGCCGTTCGGGATGGCGGAGGAGCCGCGGAAGTTATGGCGCAAGCCGAGGGTGTGCCCGACCTCGTGCATCACGACTTCCTTGAGCGCCTGGCCGATGTACTCGCGCGGCACCGGGGCGCCGGGGGCAATCACCCCCTGTGCCACGAGCGCGGCGCGCACCAGCGTGGCGCGCTGGGCGAGCCCCTCGGAGTAGCTGCACAGCCGCCGGAAGCGCACCCCGCCCCCTGCCGGATCAGCCCGCAGTAGCGAGTCCTCGCGGAACACCTCGCTGATCATGGCCTGCGGTCCGGTCCATTCGTGATACTCGCCCTGCCAGGCCTGGATCCACGACGCGGTGAACAGGATGTCGGCGTTCAGGATCTCGCCGGTCCGCGGGTCCACGTCGGACGGCCCGATGGCATACGTGGCGTCGTTATCGGCCATCCAGCGAACCGTGGAGTAGCGGGCGTCCTCGGCGCTCCACAAGGTGTCGTCCGGGGCGTCGAGCACCTGGATCGCGTTCTTGAACCCGGCCTCCTCGAACGCCTTGTTCCATTCGAGGATCCCGTCGCGGACGTAGGGCCGCCAATCCAGCGGGATGGTGCGGTCGAGGTAGAAGACGATCGGCTTCACCGGCTCGCTGACGGCGGCGTTCGGGTCCTTCTTCTCGAGTCGCCAGCGGTTCACGTAACGAACGAAAAACGTCTCCGCCGTGTCGCGAGAATAGTTTTTCATCGCTGCAATGAAATAGCCCACCCGGTCGTCGGCGTATCGAGGCCGCATCGGCACGTCGGGCAGCTGGAGAATCGAGTAGTGCACCCCGAGTGGGATGTAGCGGTAGTCCGCGAGCGTTTCGATGCCGAGGTACCCGCTGGTGCGAAAGGTGAGCCTCGCCTCGATCTCCGTGTTCGTGGGGAACATCCGCAGCGACTGGAAGCTCGAGCGCTCGCGGTCAAACGACGTCCCAGCACGCACATGGAAGAACTCGGAGATGAACTGGAAGAACGGGCCCAGGTCGGCGAAGTCGGAGACCACGAACGGCGCGAGGTCGATCAGCACCTCGTTGGTCGTGTCCCGGATGCTCGCGATGGGAAACGACTGGGCCACCGAATGGCCGAACGAATAGGCCACGATCCGCGCGGCGGGCGTGTTGGGTGTGGCGGTCGCGTATGGGTTCACCACCCACAGCTGTACGTGGTCGCCGGCGCGGTGGAAGCGGATCAAGTCCGACCGGAGGTCGGTCCCGGCGTCGAGAAACGTGCCGATGCCCTCGGACAGCTCCGTTACCATCAGGTAGTCGCGGTCGAATTGCTCTGGTTTGAGCGCGAGGTAGACGTTCTCCCGTTTCAGATAGGCCGTGAACAGGCCGCTCACGATGCGGGTGTCCTTGGTGACGTCCTTCCACGGTTTCCAGGGCACCTCGGGCCGGCCCGTGTCGGGCCGGACCGCGCCTGGGCCTGCCCCCCCTCCCGCTCCCCCCGGACCGGCCTGCGCGGGGCCGGGACTCGCCGGCGGCTGAATGACACGGATCGTGCAGCTCATCAGGGTCAGCACGGTGACGGCGGCTGGAGCAAGACGAGAGTGCAGGGACATAGGAGAGGCTCCGGAAGACTGGGAATCGCTATTCTAGGGGCGGTGGAGCGTTGCGAAAGGGGGAGCGAGTCGATCCCGCTGCCCTTGACCTAAGTCGAAGGGCCCCCTTAGCTTTCAAGTCTGTTTGGGAACTTTTTGGCGTCTGGCTTCGAGGGGTATGCCGACCATCAATCAGCTCGTCCGGCACGGTCGCCGGGACGTCGCGAAGAAAGAAAAGGCGCCGGCGCTGCGCGGCAACCCGCAGAAGCGCGGGGTGTGCACGCGGGTGTACACCACGACGCCCAAGAAGCCGAACTCGGCGCTCCGCAAGGTGGCGCGCGTGCGGCTCACCAATGGGTTCGAGGTGACGGCCTACATCCCGGGTGAGGGGCACAACCTGCAGGAGCACTCGATCGTGATGATTCGCGGTGGCCGCGTGAAGGACCTGCCGGGCGTGCGGTATCACATCATCCGCGGTACGCTCGACGCCGCCGGAGTGAACGAGCGCAAGCAGTCGCGCTCCAAGTACGGAGCCAAGCGGCCGAAGGAAGCCGCGCAGTGAGTCGCCGCAAGAAGGCGGTGCGGCGGCCGGTGCCCGCGGATCCGCGCTACGATAGCCAGACCGTCTCGAAGTTCGTGAGCAACCTGATGGGGCGGGGCAAGAAATCGCTGGCGGAGCGGCTGTTCTACGCAGCGATGGACCTGATCGAGCAGCGAACTGGCCAGCCCGGAGTGAACGTGTTCAAGCAGGCGCTCTCGAACGTGAAGCCGTCGCTCGAAGTGAAGTCCCGCCGCGTAGGCGGCGCGACCTACCAGGTGCCGGTCGAAGTCCGGCCGGAGCGACGCACGGCGTTGGCGATGCGCTGGATCATCCAGTACTCGCGGGCGCGCCGGGAGAAGGACATGGCCGAGCGCCTGGCGGCCGAGTTGATCCTCGCCTCGAAAGGCGAGGGGGAAACGATCAAGAAGAAAGAGGACACGCACCGGATGGCGGAGGCGAACCGCGCCTTCGCGCATTACCGGTGGTAAACGTCTAGACCGACAATCTCGGGACCCTGATGCAAGGGATCCTGCATCCTGGGGGCGTTGTCCCCCGGATGACGGCGGAGCGAGACCGGCCCGCACGCGGGCGCTTGGTCGCCCCGCGTTTTTGCTGAGTAAAGGAACGTCATGCCACGCGCGACGCCGCTCGATCGGATCCGGAATATCGGCATCATGGCGCACATCGATGCCGGGAAGACGACTACGACCGAGCGCATCCTGTACTACACGGGCCGCACCTACAAGCTGGGCGAGGTGCACGACGGCACGGCCACGATGGACTGGATGGAGCAGGAGCAGGAGCGCGGCATCACGATCACTTCGGCGGCCACGACGGCGTTCTGGACGCGCCGCGGGGAGCAGTACCGGATCAACATCATCGACACCCCGGGCCACGTCGACTTCACGGTCGAAGTGGAGCGGAGCCTCCGCGTGCTCGACGGCGCCGTCACTCTGCTCGATGCCGTGGGCGGCGTGGAGCCGCAGACCGAGACCGTGTGGCGCCAGGCGGACCGCTACGGCGTGCCGCGCGTCATCTTCGTCAACAAGATGGACCGCGTCGGTGCCGATTTCGACATGTGCCTCAAGATGGTCCGCGAGCGTTTGGGCGCCAAAGCCGTACCCATCCAGCTGCCGCTCGGCTCAGGGGAGTTGTTCACCGGCATCGTCGACCTGGTGCGGCAGATCGAGATCGTCTACGACGACGAGTCGCTCGGCAAGAAGTACGTGGAGGGACCGGTGCCCGCCGCGCTCCGGGACCGGGTGGCCGAGCTGCGGCACCAGCTGCTCGAGGCGGTGGTCGAGCACGACGATGCGATCCTCCACAAGTACCTGGAAGAGCACGAGCTCACGGAGGACGAGATCCGGACGGTGGTGCGCAAGGCGACGGTCGCCGGGCACGTGGTGCCGGTGTTGTGTGGGGCGGCCTTCAAGAACAAAGGCGTGCAGGCGTTGCTGGACGCGGTGGTGGACTACCTCCCCTCGCCGGTGGACGTCCCGCCGATCAAGGGCCACCTGCCGCACCACGACGCGACGCACGCCGAGCGCCCCGCCACCGACGAGGCCCCCTTCGCGGCGCTCGCGTTCAAGATCATGACCGACCCCTACGTGGGGAAACTGACCTTCTTCCGCGTGTACTCGGGCGTGCTCAGCGCCGGCTCGTACGTCTACAACAGCACCAAGGATCGCAAGGAGCGCATCGGCCGCCTGCTGCAGATGCACGCCAACAAGCGCGAGGAGATCGACGAGGTCCGGGCCGGCGACATCGCGGCGGCCATCGGCCTGAAGGACACCAAGACCGGCGACACGCTGTGCGAGGAGCAGCACCCGATCATCCTCGAAGCGATGCGCTTCCCCAACCCCGTCATCTCGGTCGCCATCGAACCCAAGACCAAGGCCGACCAGGACAAGCTGAGCGTGGCGCTGCAGAAGCTTTCTGAAGAAGACCCGACGTTCCGCGTCCATTCGGACGCCGAGACGGGCCAGACCATCATCAGCGGGATGGGGGAGCTGCACCTGGAGATCATCGTCGAGCGCATGCGGCGCGAGTTCAAGGTCGACGCCAACGTGGGCCGGCCGCAGGTGGCGTATCGCGAAACGGTGCGCAAGCGCGTCGAATACGTGGAGGGCAAGTTCATCCGCCAGACCGGCGGCCGCGGCCAGTACGGCCACGTCGTGATCCACCTCGAGCCCGGCGAGCCGGGGACCGGGTTCGTGTTCGAGGACAACGTCGTCGGCGGCGTGATCCCCCGAGAGTACATCGGGCCGGTGGAGCAAGGCGTGAAGGAAGCGCTGGAGAACGGCGTCCTGGCCGGCTATCCGATGGTGGACGTGAAGGTGGAGCTGGTGGACGGCTCCTACCACGACGTCGATTCGAGCGAGATGGCGTTCAAGATCGCGGGCTCGATGGCGGTGAAGGAAGCCGCCCGTCAAGCGCACCCGATCCTGCTCGAGCCGATCATGGACGTCGAGGTCGTCACGCCTGCCGATTACATGGGCGACGTGATCGGCGACCTGTCGAGCCGACGCGGCAAGATCGGCGGCATGACCCAGCGGGCCGACGCCCACGTGGTGGCGGCCAGCGTTCCCCTCTCGGAGATGTTCGGCTATTCGACCTCCCTGCGCTCGATGAGCCAGGGCCGGGCGATTTACACGATGCAGTTCAGCCACTATCAGGAAGTGCCGAAGCAGAAAGCGGAGGAGATTGTCAGCAAGGTGAAGGGGTGAGAGAGATCCATGGCGAAAGCGAAATTTGAACGGACCAAGCCCCACGTGAACGTCGGCACGATCGGGCACGTGGACCACGGCAAGACGACCCTGACGGCGGCGCTGACCAAAGTGTCGGCCGGCAAGGGGCTGGGCACCTACGTGACCTACGACCAGGTGGCCAAGGCCTCCGAGTCGCAGGGGCGCCGCGATGCGTCCAAAATCCTCACGATCGCCACGAGTCACGTGGAGTACTCCACCACCGCGCGCCACTATGCGCATGTGGACTGCCCCGGGCACGCCGACTACGTGAAGAACATGATCACGGGGGCGGCGCAGATGGACGGGGCGATTCTCGTGGTGAGCGCGGTGGACGGGCCGATGCCGCAGACGCGCGAGCACATCCTGCTGGCGCGCCAGGTGAACGTGCCGGCCATCGTCGTCTTCCTGAACAAGTGCGACCTCATCGACGACCCGGAGCTGCTCGACCTCGTGGAGCTCGAAGTCCGCGAGCTGCTCTCGAAGTACGAGTTCCCGGGCGACGAGATCCCGATGATTCGCGGCTCGGCCTTGAAGGCGATTGCCGGGGACGCCAAGTGGACCGGCAAGGTCGAGGAGTTGCTCGACGCCCTCGACAAGAACATCCCGGTGCCCAAGCGGGAGATCGACAAGCCGTTCCTGATGCCGGTCGAGGACGTGTTCTCGATCACGGGGCGAGGGACGGTGGCGACGGGGCGGATCGACCGGGGCAAGGTGAAGGTGGGCGAAGAGGTGGAGATGGTGGGGTTCGGGACCGACAAGAAGTCGGTGGTCACCGGGGTGGAGATGTTCCGCAAGCTGTTGG
>QHUY01000041.1 GCA_003223415.1 Gemmatimonadota bacterium | reverse complement strand
AGATACACAACAGAGTGGACCCCAGCAGTCCTGCAGAATACTGCATGAGTGCAGAACTTTGCACTACTGGATGCGGTACCGTTCGATCTTGTAAAACAGTGTCCGCAGGCTCACGCCGAGCTGTTTGGCCGCGGCGCGCCGGTTGCCGGCGCACGCCTCCAGAGCGACGGTGATCGCCTCCCGCTCCGCACGCTCGACCACCTCGCGGAGCGTACCACTCCCCACTCCCCACTCCCCACTCCCCTCTCCCCCGGCCTCTCCCCCAACGGCGTGGGGAGCGGGGAGCGGTCCTTCCCGAAGGTCTTGGGGCTCGAGGATCTCCTTGTCCGTCAACACCGCCGCGCGCTCGATCGTGTGCTCGAGCTCCCGCACGTTGCCGCGCCAGGGCTGGGCTTCGAGCCAGGCCACGGCCGCGGCGGCGAGCGAGAGGGGTCGCCCCAGTCGCCGCCCCAGCCGCGCAGCGAAGTGGTGCGCCAGCGGGGTGATGTCACCGGGCCGCTCCCGCAGCGGCGGTAAGTGGATGGTGACCACGTTGAGGCGGTAATAGAGGTCCTCGCGGAACCGGCCGGCGCCCGCGTCCGCGCCCAGATCCCGCGCGGTGGCCGCGAGCACGCGGACATCGACTCGGCGCGTGCGCTGGTCGCCCACCCGACGGATCTCGCCGTCCTGCAGCACCCGCAGCAGCTTAGCCTGCAGCCCGAGCGGCAGCTCGCCGATTTCGTCGAGCAGTAGCGTGCCGCCGTCCGCCTGCTCGAACAGGCCCGGCTTGTCGCTGCCGGCGCCCGTGAAGGCGCCGCGCACGTGGCCGAACAACTCGGACTCGAGCAGGTTTTCCGGGATGGCGGCGCAGTTGACGGCGACGAACGCCGCCGCCCTCCGCGGGCTGGCGCGATGGATCGCGCGGGCGATGAGCTCTTTGCCGGTGCCGCTCTCGCCGGTAATCAGCACCGTCGTGCGGTGCTCGGCGACGCGGGCGACCAGGTCCAGCGCCGCGCGCATCGCCGCACTCTCGGCGACCAGGGCGCGGGCGTCCGGACCGCTGTCGAGCTGGGCCCGCAGGCCCGCGACCGCCCGGCCGAGGCGCTCGCGCTCCTCCGCCTTGCGCAGCGTGAGCACCACCTCGTCGGGGCGGAACGGCTTGGGGATGTAGTCGTAGGCCCCTTCCTTCATCGCGGCGAGGGCGGCGTCCTCACCGCCGTAGGCGCTCATCATGATCACGAGGGCGGTGCCGCCACGCTCCCGGTAGGCCCGCAGGAACTCCAGACCGCCGAGCTGCGGCATGCGGACGTCGCACAGGATGAGATCGAACGGCTCGCGCAGCGCGCGCTCGAGGCCGAGGCGGCCGTCGCTTTCCGCGGCCACCTGATAGCCGGCGTCGCCGAGCAGCAGTCCCAGGGACTGCCGCAAGCCCGGCTCGTCGTCTACCACCAGGACGCGGGTCATACCTCGAGGTCCGCGGGCAGAAAAATCTTGAAGGCCGCCCCGCCCTCGCGCGCCTGATCGACCCAGACCACGCCCCCCATCTCGTACACGCTGCGGGCGACGATCGCGAGCCCCAGCCCCGTGCCCCGGCCCGGCTCCTTGGTCGTGTAGAACGGATCGAAGATCTTGTCGCGGTCCGGGGGCGGTACCCCGGGCCCGGAGTCCGCGACGAAGACCAGGACGCCCGGGTGACCCGCGCCATACTCGACCCGCGAGGGTCGTCGGTCCTGCGGTCTCGTGAAGAACGCCCCGCTCGGGTCGTTCGCGCGCCGGGCCGGCGCGCGCCCCGGCTCGTAGCCCCAGCGCCGGGCGCCGAGCACGATCACGCCGTCGGGCGCTGCGTCCACCGCGTTGAGGAGCAGATTCACGAGCCCTTGCTGCAGCTCGTGCGCACGGCCAAGAATTGGCGGCAGCTCGGCAGGGGCGTCGAGCGCGGGGCGCGCGCGGCGGAAGGCCCCTTGCGCTTGCAACAGCTCGAAGCTCGCCCTCAACACCACGCCGAGCGCTACGGGCTGCAGCGCCTCCTCGTGAGGACGAGCGTACTCGAGCAGGCTCCGCACGATGCGGTCGATGCGCTCGAGCTCGCGGCTCAGGCCCACCATCACCTCGGGGTCCGCGCCGCGGCGGCGTAGCACCTCGACGTACGTCCCCAGGGCGCCGAGGGGGTTGCCGATCTCGTGGGCCACGCCGGCGGCCAGGCGGCCCACGCTCGCAAGCTTCTCCGAGCGGACGAGCTGGCCCTGGGCGTCCAGCAAGTGGTCGGTCATCCGGTTCAGGCGCTCGGCAAGCACCGCGAAATCCCGGGTTTCGGCATCGGGCGCGCGCGCGGCGAGGTCGCCGGCGGCCACCGCATCGGCGACCGCCATCAGCCGGCTCACGGGGCGCAGGACGTGCCGCGCGACGAGGTAGCCCCCGAAGACGATGAAGGTCCCGACGTCGAGCGCGACGACCACCAGAATGAGCAGGACGGCCTGCCCCGGGGTCAGATCGGGGGCGAGGGCCTGCACGGCGAGGAGGCTGCCCACACCGAGCAGCAAGGCGGCGCTGGCAAGGAACGCCAGGTTGAACAGCAGCTCGGTGCGGAGCGAGGGCTTACCGGGCATAACGGTCATACCAGTCTCCGTCCCACGGAAACCTGCGCCGGACGGTGTCGGCGAGGGCCGCGGCGGCCTTCCGGTCGCCGCGCCTCAGGTACAGGAGGAGCTGCGCCCTGAGAGCGAAGGGCTCTTGCGGGAGCCGCCCACGCGCCCGGAGCACCAGCGGCGCCGCCACCAGCGTGTCACCCAGCCCGATCAGATAATAGGCACGTGCCGCATCGAGGTGCGGATCCCCGGCAAAGAGGGAGTCGGCGCGCGCATACTCGCGGCGAGCTGCGGCGGTGTCGCCCAGTCCCGCGAGCACGGCAGCCGCCCACTCATGAGCGCGATACGACTCGGGATGCTCGATCAGTGTCGTCAACAGGAAATCCTTGTTGCTCCGCCAGACCGGCAAGCGGCCGGCGGACCGCGCCATAAGAGCGATGAGCAGCACCCCCGCCCCCACCCACATGCGCCGTGCCCCCCAACGCTCGGCCGCCCACGACGCACCGAGACCCGCAGCCGCCGCGACCAGCAGCACGGGCAGGTACAGGTTCCGCTCGGCCAACACAACCCCGGAGGGAAACAGTAGGTTCGACGTCGGCAGATAGGCGAGGGCGGCGGCGGCGGCGGCGAAGCTGACGAGGGGGGCGCGGCGGCGACACCAGAGGACGAGCCAGAGCGCGCTCCCAACGACCAGCACCCCACCCACGGCCGCCAGAGAAGCGCCGCTGCGCACCGGGATGACCTGCGGACCATAATCGGCCGAGAGATCGTGCGGCCAGACGAGCAGTCGGGCCGCGCGCAGCACGGCGGGGAGCGCGACGGCGAGGCGGTTGCCGGCGCTCGCACCCAGGAACGGCGGCGCCACGTCGGCCACCGCGTTGCGGCCGACGAGGGCCCAGGCGAGTAGGTAGGCGACGGTCACGAGAGCGAGACCCACATAGAAGGGCGTCGGGTACCAGCGCCGCTCTGCAGCTGGTTGGAGCCAGTTATCCAGCAGTATCACGACACCTGTAATGACACCGTGCTCCTTGCTGAACATCGTCACAGCGGCGCAGCTCAGCGCGGCCGTCCACCAGCCGCGCCGCGCGGCCAGAACGGCCCCGAGTAGTCCCACGGCCACGAGCAACTCGGCGCGCGAAACGAGACTCGCCACGCCCTCGACGTGCGCGGGGTGGACCGCGAAGACGAGGCCGGCCGCCATCGCGGCCCCGCCGGGCAGCCATCGCGCCAGCACCAGCATCACGAGCACCGCGGCCGCGGCGTGGAGCAAGGTATTCACGCCATGGAGCCAGCCGGGCCGCCCGCCGGAGAGCTGCCAGTCGACGGCGTAGGAGAGGATCGTCACCGGTCGATAGAGGCCCGCTTGCGAGGGTGGGGGCCAGTACGCCTTGTCCAGGGCCCGCAGCGCGGCCGGGATCGAGTGGACCGCGGGATTGAGCGCGATGATCGCCCGATCATCCTGGACCCACCCGTAGCGGATGGTTGGCAGGAACAACACCACGGCCGCAGCAAAGACGGCGACGGGCGCGATCCTCACTTCGCCTCCCATTCTTTGGCATGGGCCAGGAGCGAATCCGCCGTCATCCCGTCGCCGCGGGAGCGCGCGGCCGCCGCCTGCGTGTAGAGATAACCCGTGCACCGGAAGCAGAGCTGGTCGACGCGGATCAGCAGGGCGTCGGCGAGCGTCGGCCGGCCGAGGGTGAAGGCGGCGTCGGCGGCGCCCACGAAGACGGTAGGGTCCCGGTCGTAGATGCGCGCGGCAGCCTGATAAGCGGCGAGCGCTTTGGCCGCCTGCCCGGCGCTCTGCAACAGCCCGGCGCTGCGGGCCGGGCCGCGGTAGGACGCCGGCGAGTCGTCGAAGATGCTCAGGGTCACCGATTTGTCGTCGCGCCAGACGGGGACGCGCAGGGCCGTCCGGATCCCACCCGCGACCAGAATCGCGGCCACAGCGAGCCATTTCACAGGGACGACGACGAATCGATCGTCGCGATAGAACAGGTCCACGAACCGCCTCGAGGGCCGCTCGCTCCACCCCCCGATCGCCAGCGCCAGGCCCACCGACGGCAGGTAGAGGGTCCGCTCGGCGAGCAGGATGCCGGTGGGGAAGACGAGGTTCGCGACCGGCAGAAAGGCGATCGCGATCCATCCCAGTCCGAACGCCTCGAGCTTGCGGTTGCGGCGCCATGCCCACCACAACAGCCCGGCCCATAGGAGCAACGCCGCGACCCCGAGCAGGAACCGGCTATCGAGGAGTGAGCTGGCGAGGGTGAACTCATTTGGGGAGTAGTCGACCCGCAGCGTGAGCGGGAACACCAGCAGCCGGACGACGTCGGCCAGGGCAGCAGCCGCAGTGAGCCGAACCTGCAGCCATGTAGCCCCAAAGAATATGGGCGCGACCACCTCCCAATGAGCGTAGGGATGGAGCACGTGCCAGCGAATCGCGCCGTAGACGACCGCCAGCGCCGCCCAGCTCGCCGTGTAGGCCACGATCCGCCGTGTTGGCGGACGCCGTAGCCCCAGCATCCAGGCCCACGCGATGAGTCCAGGCGCCACTGCGGCGTTCTCCTTGCTCAGCAGGCCGAACGCAACCGCGAGGGCGCTCCACGCGACGCTATCCCGCTCCAAGGCGGCGTAGACCGCGAGCATCGTGAACAGCGTCGCCAGCAGCTCGGCGCGCCCCACGACGTTGGCGACCGCCTCGACATGCACCGGGTGCACCGCGAAGACCACCCCGGCGACGAGAGCGCCCCGGGCGCCGGCCCAGCGGCGCGCGAGGGCGGCTGCGACGACGGCAGCCGCCCCATGGCAGAGGACGTTCACTGCGTGGAACCAAGCGGATCCGTCCACGAGGCGGTCGAGGCCGAACGTCGCCACGACGAGCGGCCGGTACATCTTCCCGCCGTAGTCCGGCGGCCAGTACGGCGCGCCGAACGCCCGCCAGATCCCCGACGCCGAGTGAACCAGCGGATTGAAGACGATGACATACAGGTCGTCCATCGCGAAGCGGTTCCCCAGCGCACCGAGGTAGACCACCACGGCGCACGCTGCGACCGCGAAGTAGACGCGTTTAGGGTCCACGACCGACGGCATAGACCCAGCGGGCACCGGGCCAGGCATGCAGGGGGGTGAGCCAGTCTGGGTAGGCGGCGATGAGGCGGCGCAGTTGTCGCGCCGACCCCCCGCCGGAGCTCGCGAGCACGATGTGGGTCACGCCCTGGCGCTCGAGATAGGCTCGTTGCTCGGCAGGTCCGGGCTCGACGACGACCCGGCCCCGGTAGCCATAGAGGTACAAGGGAACAGCCGCCCGGCGGGTGTAAAGCCAGACGAGCGCCTCGTCATCTGTGGCCAGGACGGCCTCCGGCGGAAGGGTGCCGAGCCACGGCAGCAACTCGCGAAAGTTGGCCGAAATTGCCGGAGCATCGCCCCGCCACCAGCGGCCCGCGAGCCCCTTGGCCTCGTAGCGGCTGAACCCGAAAACGATGGGCACACCCAGCACCGCGACGGGAGCGCGCAACGGCGCCCGCCACAGGGCTGCGGCGCCGGCCGTCCAGGCGAGGGCGAGCCAGGGGAGGATGGCCCACAGGAACCGGTCCGGGGGAAACGGCCAGACGGCGAGGATCGCGAGGTACCCGGCGAGGGAGAGGCCTGCGCTCGAGCGGCGGCCGAGTACCCACAGGCCGTACGCGCCCACAGCCAGCGCCGCGGCACCGAACAGATAGTAGAGCCATAGGGACGGCATCCAGCCAAGCGTGATGACGCCGAGCGGGCGGGGCAGGTCCGCGGCAGCGGCGCCGAAGGCGCCAACTCCGGTCTGGCGAACGACCGCGTCGTAGCTCCCGTAGTTGATCGCCAGTGCCGGATCGATGCCGGCGCGGTGCGTCAGCGTCCACAGCCCCCACCCCACGACCGCCGCGGCGACGGGGGCAGCGGTCAGCGCCGCCCGGCGCCACGGCGACTCTCGTACCAGCAGCTGGAACAAGACGATCCCCACGCCGACCGCGACGCCAATGGTGCGCGTGAGCAGGGCAAGCGCCGCCACGAGGCCCGCGACCAACGCGCCGGCGCGCGGCGGCCAGCCCAACGGCGGCGTATCCCCCAGCGCCACCGTCACGGCGAAGAGCAGCGCGAAGAGCGGCTCGGCGAACAGGACCGACTGGGTCTGCAGCACGGGAATGGCGACCGCCGTCGCGCCCACGACAGCCGCCGCGAGCCACCGGGGCGCCCGCTCTCCCAGCAGCCGGGCGCGCGTGGCGTGCCAGGCCGCGAGCCCCGCCGCGGCAGCGGCGCAGGCGAGGTTGAAGAGCTTGCCCGCGAACCCCGCCGCATCGATGGACAGAGTCCCGAACAGCGGTGCGAGTAGGAGCGGGTACAGCGGCGGATAGTGGATCGCGGCGGGGGCCCCCGGCAGGTTCGCTTGGACGTAGCCCTGCCCGCGGGCGAGGCTTTGGGCGAGCGCCGCGTAGAAGCCATCGTCATAGAAGACGCCGACGAGATCGCGGTTCAAGACCAGCGCCCCGGCAAGGAGCGCGACGGCCGCCACGCCGAGCCCCAGTCGGCGGGCGTCCCGCGCTACCGCCTGGGCGTCCGCCAATCGCCGCCCGGAGGAAAAAGGTTGAAGCGGACGATGTGAACGAGGGCGGCGAGCCCGTCGCGCCAGGTGATCTTCTTGCCCTCGGCGTAGGTGCGCCCGCTGTAGGTAATCGGCAGCTCCCAGATGCGCGCGCCCACCTGGGCCAACCGTGCCGTGACCTCGACCTCGAAGCCGAAGCGGTCCGAGGTGAGCGGCAGACGCTTGAGCAAGTCGGCACGGACCAGCTTGTAGCACGTTTCCATGTCCGTGAGGTTCAGGTTGGTGAACATGTTGGACAGCAGCGTCAGGAGCCGGTTGCCGACGGAGTGCCAGAAGAACAGCACCCGCCGGGGGCCGCCCTGGAAGCGTGAGCCATATACGGCGTCGGCCTTGGCCGCGCGGATCGGCTGGAGCAGTATCACCAAGTCGGCCGGGTCGTATTCGAGGTCGGCGTCCTGGACGACGATCACGTCGCCGGTGGCGGCGGCGATGCCGGAGCGGAGGGCCGCCCCTTTGCCGCGGTTCTCCGGGTGATGCATCACTCGGTCGATCAGTCGCTCCTGCGCCAGCCGGTCCAGGATCTCCCCCGTGCCGTCGGTCGAAGCATCATCGACGGCGATGATCTCAAGCTGGAGCGGGACCGAGCGGAGGCGGCGCGCGACGGCCTCGACGGTCTCCCCCTCGTTGTAGGCCGGGACGATCACGGACAGCGTCAGGTCCCGGGCCGGAGCGGCGCTCATGGAGCGCGCTCTCCGATCGCGATGAGAGACTGCCCCACGCGCCAGGGGAGGAAGCGCTCGAGCCGGAAGAGCGGCACGAGGGCGTCGAAGACGCCGAGCGAGCCGGTCGGAATCACTCGGCGCCTGAGCACCCGCCCGGTCAGCCACCACCCGGGTACGCCGGCCAAGTTGAAGTATTCGAGGTGCAGCAGGCGGAATCCGGCGTCCTGGGACTTGCGCCGCAGCTCGGCCGGCGTATAGCGACGCACGTGGCCGAGTGCCTCATCGAGGGTGCCGTAGATGGACGGCAGCGACGGCACCAGCAGTACGAGGCGGCCCCCCGCCTGCAGCAGTGTCCGCATGGCGACGAGAGAGGCCAGGTCGTTGGGTACATGCTCGAGCACGTTGAGGCAGATGACGGTGTCGAGCCGCTCGGCCGCGATGCTGCCGTCGACGCCGGGGAGGCGCAGCTCCGCGATCCGCACGTTTGGGCGGGCGGCGAACCGCTCGCGCAACCGCGCGAGGTAGTAGGGGTCGGTGTCCGACAGCACGACCCGCTCGCGGTCGAGGATGAACTCGGACATGCTCCCCAGTCCCGCGCCGATCTCGAGCACACGCCGGCCGACCCAACGCTGGAGGCGGTCGGTGAGCCAACGATTGTAGTTCCGGGCCGCCACCAGCCGCTCGAGCGTCTCGGCGCCGGTCGCATCCTGCGGCACTAGCTCAGTTCCCCCGCGCATCGCGTGGATACCCACCATAGGCTAATCCCGCACACGGGGCGAGCCGGCGGCGGCGAGCACTTGCTGGCGCAGGCACGCTTCGTCCCGCTCGATACGAAAGCACTCGGGACAGTCGGACGCTTCTCGTTGCAGCACGCGCGGACAGCGAGCCTGGATCGTCCTCACATCGCTTTCCAGCCCGGAACCCGATGGAAGCCACAGGAGGAATGTGACGCTGTCGAGGAGTATCCGCTCCGCCAGGTAGCGCCCGGGAACGACGAAGGCCGAGGTTCCGAGTCGGCTCTCGGTGGGGAGGGCGGCGACGGTCCGCCGGCCGGTGTACAGGTACACGGCGGCAGGCGCGTCCACCATGATCCGGTCCTGCGGTGCGGTGTGCGCCCGGACCCACTGCGCCACCCGATAGATGAAGCGGCTCCGCACGGCGAGGGTGAGGGTCGGCGATAGATCCTGTGGAGGCGGCAGCACACCGGTCTGAAAGGACCGCTCCGCCACCTCGCGCAGCTGGGGGGGGGGGGGGGGGGGGGGGGGGGTCCAGCGGTCCAGCGCCGCCACTGTGGTCGCCACCAACAATCCCAGGAACGGCAGGAGCGGCAAGAGGAGGCGCCCCTGCGCGTACGGCCACGTCAGGGTGAGGGCGATGGCGAACAGGGTGGTGAGTACCAGGGTCGTGTGGGACCGCCGGAGCCGAAAGCACGCAACGCCGGCAGCCAGCGCCGCGGTGAGCACCACCGCGATTCCGACCACTTGGCTGGCGAACAGGTACCCGGCCAGCTTGCGGACGTACTCCACGATGTTCGCGGCGCCGGCCTGCGCGGCGGAGGCGGCGAACGCCACCGGCGTCTTCACCCCCAGCCAGCGCACATAGGACAGATCGTCCGGTTGGGAGGAGACCGGTCCTCGGGACATCCAGTAGGCCTGGAGCGCCTCCCACAGGAGCAAGGGAGCGAGGAGTGCGGCGGCACACGCGGCCGCTTCCTTCCAGCGGCGGTGCACAGCGAGCGCGAGCAACACGCCGGGGATCAACGCGATCCCGGCGGTGCGGAACAGCGTCGTCGCCGCAAGGACCGACCCGAGCGCCACCGCCCGTCCCACGCGCGGGCGGTCAGCGAGGGGAGAGGGGGGGGGCGAGCACAACGGGGTGGCGAGCGTCAGCGCGCCCGCCCACCCGAGCACGAGATACGGCTCGGTGAGCGGGATGTTGAAGTACTGAATGACGGGATCGAGCAGAAACGGCCCGATGGTGCAGATCGCGAGTGGCCACGCCGCAAGCTCCAGCTGGCGCCGTCCCAACCACCACACGAGGCCGGCCGCCGCGCCGGCGACGACAGGATGGAGGGTGGCGACCGTGGCCCGGACGGCACCCAGCGTCCCGCCCAGCGCCCACGGAACCGCCAGCAGGAGCGGGAGGCCCGGTGGATACCGGAGCTGCAGGGGCGCGCCGACGAGGTGGATGGACCGGTATCCCACGCCGTCGGCGATGGCTTTCCCCAGGGCGACATACACGCCGTCGTCGTTGAGGACGCCGACCAGAAACCCCGCGGACAACCGGAACAGCAGGTGCATCACGACCACCAGCAGGCCGACGGCCGCCGCTTCCGCGACGCTGCGGCGCTCGCCGCGGAGCCAGGGCGGGAAGGGTGCCGGCAGGGTCATTCCGCGTCGGCCGACTTCACACCAGTGTCGTACTTGCTGAGCTTCCGGTAGAGGGTTGAGGGGTCGATGCCCAGCACTTCCGCCGCGCGGGTCTTGTTACCACCCTCGGTCTGCAGCACCCAGGTGATATAGGCCTGCTCGATGACGTCGAGCGTGGGGTTGACGTGCTCGCGGTCGGCCACCAGGGGCTCCGCTCGCCGCTCGGTGATCCTCACGGGGAGCGCGGAGAGCGGCACGGCCTCGCCCTTGCTGAGGACGACGGCCCGCTCCAGGGCATTCTCCAGCTCGCGGACGTTACCGGGCCAGTCGTAGGCCATGATGGCGTCCACCGCCTCCGCGGACAGCCGCTTGAGCTCCTCCCCGTGCTCCTTCTCGTTGGCGATCCGCTTGAGGAAGGCGTCCACGAAGATCGGGATATCGTCGCGCCGGTCGCGCAACGGGGGCAGATGAATGGCGATCACGTTGAGCCGATAGTACAGGTCGGTGCGGAACCGGCCTTGTTTGATGTCGTCCTCGAGGTCCCGGTTGGTGGCCGCCACCACGCGCACGTCCACCGGGATGGCTTCGGTGCCCCCCACGGGGATGCACTCGCGCTCCTGCAGCACCCGCAGGAGCTTCACCTGGGTGGCGGGCGACATCTCGCCGATCTCGTCCAGGAAGAACGTTCCGCCGCGGGCCGCGGCGAACAGCCCCTGCTTATCGCGCACCGCGCCCGTGAAGGAGCCCTTCACGTGGCCGAACAGCTCCGACTCCAGCAGGCTCTCGGGTAGGGCGCCGCAGTTCAAGGAGAGGAACTGCGATTCGCTGCGCGCCGACAGCTCATGGATGTAGCGGGCGATGATCTCCTTGCCGGTCCCCGACTCGCCCTGAATCAGCACCGTGCTCTCGGTGGGGGCCACCTGCTCGGCGAGCCGCATCACGTCGAGGAATACGCGCGACTTCCCCAGTGGCCGGACCTGGCCCGAGCGCTCACGGCGGCGGATTTCCTGTTTCAGGTGCTTGTTCTCGGCCCGCAGCTGCCGGTAATCGGCGGCACGGCGACAGATGGCCACCATGTCGTCGTTGGAGAAGGGCTTCTGGATGTAGTAGAAGGCCCCCTCGTTCACGGCCTGGATGGCGGTCTGGAGCGAGGCCTGGGCCGTCATGAGGATGACCGGCGTCTCCGGGTCCTGCTGCCGCACGGCCGAGAGAATGTCGATCCCGCTGACCTGGGGCATGCGCACGTCGGTCAGCACGATATCCGGGGCTGAGCTCTTGAGAGTCTCGAGGCCGACTTTGCCGCCCTGGGCGGTGGTGACGTCGAACCCCTCGTTCTTGAGGAGGATGCGCAGCGTATCGAGGATCCCCGACTCGTCGTCGATGACGAGAATGGATGGCTGTGGCGCGCTCATGCGGCTTCCTCTTTCCGGCGTGCGGCCGGGAAATAGACGGTGAACGTGGTGCCCCGGCCGACTTTGGTGTCGACCAAGACGAGCCCCCGGTGCGCCTCCACCGCCCGCTGCACGATGGCGAGCCCCAGGCCCGTTCCCCCCACCCGCCCCGTGACGAACGGCTCGAACAGCCGCTCCCGCACGTCCTCGGGGATCCCCGGACCGTTGTCGCTCACCCGGAGGGCCACGGGGTTCTCGATGCCGGACCCGCCCGGGAGCTCCGTCGGGGCCGCCCGATCGGTGCGCACGGTGACCCGCACGCCCGTGCCCGCCGCCTGGACGGCGTTGAGGACCAGATTCGAGACCACCCGGTGCAGCAGATCCTCGTCTCCTTCCATCGGGGTGGCGCCGCCCTGCAGCTCGATCACCGCGTCCTCGGGGCACTCGGGGTGCTCGCGGACCAAGCGAACGGCGGCGCGCGCCACTTGCTGGAGGTCCACGGGGCGACACTCCGTCACCCGGACGCGGGAGAAGTCGAGAAACTCCGAGAGCAACCGGGCCAGACGGTCGCTCTCACGGACGATGAGGGTCGCCAGGAACCGCTCGTCAGGGTTGGCGCGGGCGGAGCGGGACAGCTGCTCGACCGAGGAGCGGATGGAGGCGAGCGGGTTCTTGATCTCGTGGGCGAGGCTCGAGGAAAGCTCAGCCACCGCCTCGAGGCGCTCGGCGCGCAGGTGCAACTCCTCCAGCCGCTTGGTGTCGGAGATATCGGTGAAGATCGCCGTGACCCGGGGCGGGCCGTCGCCCTGGGCGTCGAGCGTGGTCGTGGTGACCCCGATGGGGAAGGTGCGGTCGGGCCGGTACACCATCGCCTCGACGCGCATCATGCGCACCCCGCGCCGGGCCGTCGAGGTGACGGCGGCATGGAACTCCGGCGCGATCCGGGCCACTTCCGGCATGATCGGCCGGTCGCCCCACTCCGCGGCGCGAACCCCGAGGAGCTCCTCGGCCGCCGGATTGCAGTAGAGCAGTTTGCCCTCGGGGTCCACGGTCAGGACGCCCGTGCGCAGGTTCTTGAGGACGTCGGCCGCCTCCAGTCGGACTTGCCGCACCTCGGCCGCCAGCGCGGCGCGCTCCTCCCCCATCACCGACACGCGGCTGGTGATGTAGGCCGTGACCGCGGCCACAACCACGAAGACGGCGAGCTGGACCCAGATGCCTGGAGGAAGCACGGTCGGGTGCCCGAAGAACACATCGGCGAAGTAGACGAGCCCGGCCAGGATGGTGACCAGGGCGGTACCCGCAGGCTGGAGCAACAGCGCCGTCACCGCGATCAGCAACACATACAGGCCGGCGAAGTCGCTCTCGGGGCCGCCGGTCATGTGCACCACGGTCGTGATCAGCGTGACGTCGAACAGCGCCTGGAGATAAAGGAAGTTCCGGCCCGGCGTGCGGCCCCGCAGGTGCGTGTGCCAGTACGCAGCGCCGGTCACCGCCAGCGTCGCGAGCAGCAAGGAGGACGTGACCAGGATGTCGAGCGGCGCGGCCATCCGCACCTTCAGTGCGGCGGTGAGGTAGATGGCCCCCGCCACGCACATGCGGCCCACATAGACCGACCGCAGGATCGACTGTGGGGACGGGATCGTCGACGCCCAGGAGCTGCCGCCGAACCAACGCGTGAGACACTCCTTGACCAGAGAGGCAGTCAGCCTTCAGCCATCAGCCGTCAGCCGCCCGATGTGCCCAATACCTTGTCGCACAATAGGTTATGCTGACGGCTGAGCGCTGATGGCTGACTGCTTCGGTTACGGGCGCCTGGTAAGTATTGAGTTTGGTCTGGCAAAATGCAAGAAGGCCCCAGCCGACGCGGCGGGGCCTTCGTCCATCCGTCCGGCTGTCCAGCCGTCACTGCACCGCGTTCACCATATCGAAGATGGGCAGGTACATGGCGACCACCATGCCCCCGACGATGACGCCGAGCACCACGATCATGATCGGCTCCATGATGGAGAGTAGGGCGCTCACTGCGGCGTCCACCTCGTCGTCGTAGAAGTCGGCGATCTTGGAAAGCATCTCGTCGAGCCCGCCGGTTTGCTCGCCCACGGCGATCATCGAGATCACCATTGGCGGGAACACTCTGGACTTCGCCAGCGGGGCCGAGATGGTCTCGCCGCCCGCGATCGAGGCGCGGGACTCCATGACCGCATTGCTGATCACCTGGTTGCCCGCGGTGCGGGCAGTGATCTCGAGGCCGTCGAGGATCGACACACCCGAGGAGATCAGCGTGCCCAGCGTGCGCGTGAAGCGCGACACGGCCGACTTGCGAAGTAGGTCGCCCAGCACGGGCAGCTTCAGCAGCAGGGAGTCGATCTGAAGCTTGCCAGGGGGGGTCTTGTAGTAGCGGTTGATCGCGAAGACGGTGAACCCGATCACGCCGCCAATCGCCCACCAGTAGTGGGCCAGGAGGTAACTGGCGCCGATGACGATGCGGGTCGGCAACGGCAGCAGGAGGTTCACCGAGGCGAACATCTTCTGGAACGTCGGGATGACGAAGATCAGGAGTGTCGCGACCGCGATGGCGGCCACCGAGAAGATGACCGCGGGGTAGATCATCGCGCCCTTCACCTTGCGCACGATGAGGTCGTTCTTCTCGAGGAACTGCGCCAGCCGCAGCAGGATGGTGTCGAGAATGCCGCCGGCCTCGCCCGCGGCGACCATGTTGACGAACAGGTCGGTGAACGCTTTGGGGTGCTTGCGCAGCGCATCGGCCAGGGTGTGGCCGCTCTCGACGTCGTAGACCACCGCCCGGGTGACGTCGGCCAGGACCTTGTTCTCCGTCTGCTGGGCGAGGATGTCGAGGGCCTGCACCAGCGGCAGACCCGAGTTGATCATGGTGGCGAACTGGCGCGTGAAGATGACGACGTCCCGCGTCTTGATCCCGCCCTTGAACAGGGCGCCGAGGCTGATCGCCTTCGGGGCTTGGCGGACCTGCACGACCACCATGCGGTTCTTGCGCAGGTGGGCGATGACGTCATCGCGGTTGGGGAGGTCGATCTTGTCCTGGACGAGATCGCCTTTGAGGTTGCGTGCGGTGTATTCGAAGACGGGCATGACTCACCCCCTGCCAGCGCCTACCGGCGCGCGGCGATCTTGGATTGGCCAGCCTGTGCCGCGGCGGCCGCGGTCATGGGCTCCTTCTCGTCCATCGGCGGCTCGCCGATCGCCCGCAGGAACTCGTTCGGGTTCGAGGACACCCGCAGGCACTCGTCCTTGGTGACCTCGCGGCCCATGTAGAGCTGGTAGAGCGCATCGTTCAGCGTCTGCATGCCGTGCTTCTTGCCCGCCTGCATCATGGACGGGATCTGCTCGACCTTGTCGTCCCGGATGAGCGCGCGGATCGCTGGCGTCACCACGAGAATCTCCGCCGCCATCACCCGCCCGCGTCCTTTGGCCTTCTGCAGTAGCGTCTGGGTAATCACGCCCTCGAGCACGAACGACAGCTGGGTCCGGATCTGCGTCTGCTGGTGCGAGGGGAAGATGTCGATGATGCGGTTGATGCTCTCCGCCGCCGAGTTCGTGTGCAGGGTCGCAAAGGCGAGGTGGCCGGTCTCAGCGATAGTGAGCGCCGCGGACGTCGTTTCGAGATCGCGCATCTCGCCGATGAGCACGACGTCGGGGTCCTGTCGCAGCGCATACTTCAGGGCCGCGTAGAAGCTGTTGGTATCGGTGCCCACCTCGCGCTGATTCACGATGCACTGCTGATGCCGGTGAATGAACTCGATCGGGTCCTCCACCGTGATGATGTGGCCTTTCAGCTCCTTGTTGATCTTGTCGACCATCGCCGCGAGCGTGGTGCTCTTGCCCGAGCCGGTAGGCCCGGTCACCAGCACCAGGCCGCGCGGCTTCTCGGAGAGATGCGCGACCACCGCCGGCAGGCCCAGGTCCCCGAACGTCTTCACGTTGAAGGGGATCTGCCGGATCACCATCGAGACGCAGCCGCGCTGCTTGAAACAATTGCCGCGGAACCGCGCCAGGTTCTGGATGCCGAACGAGAAGTCCAGCTCGTTCTCGGTCTCGAACCGCTTCTTTTGGTTCTCGGTGAGCACCGAGTAGGCCAGCGACAGGGTGTCCTTGGGCGTGAGCACCTCTTCGGTGGACGCGTTCACGATATCCCCGTCCACGCGGATCTTGGGCCGCTCGCCCGCCACGATATGGAGGTCGGAAGCGTCCTTCTCGATCATCTCCTCGAGCAGGGCGCGCAGGTTTACCGGCATGAGGCGGTCTCCTTCACTAGGCGGCGGTCTCCTTCACCACTTCCTCGAGCGTCGTGATCCCCTTCTTCACCTTCACCATGCCGTCCATGCGGAGGGTCAACATACCCTCCTGCACGGCCATCTCCCGCAGCTCCTCGGTCGAGGCGCCCTTCAGTATGGCCCGCCGTAGCGGGCTGGTCAGCGCCATGACTTCGTACAGGCCCTGCCGGCCCTTATAACCCGTTCCATTGCAGGTGTCGCACCCCGCCCCCCGGGAGAAGGGGCCCTCGCTCGCCTTCACGCCGAGGGCGTGCAGCTCCTCCACGGTGTAGGGTTGCTCTGACCGCGCTCGCCACGTTGAACGGTTCGACACCCATGTCCACCATGCGGGTGATGGTCGAGGGCGCGTCGTTGGTGTGCAGCGTGGAGAGCACGAGGTGCCCGGTGAGCGCCGCCTTGATCGCGATCGAGCCGGTCTCCAGGTCGCGGATCTCGCCCACCATGATGATGTTGGGGTCCTGGCGCAGGAACGCCTTCAGCGCCGCCGCAAACGTCATCCCCACCTCGTTGCGGACGAGGACCTGGTTGATCCCCATCAGGTTGTACTCGACAGGATCCTCGGCGGTCAGGATGTTGACCTCGATGGTGTTGATCTTGGAGAGCGCCGAGTAGAGCGTGGTCGTCTTGCCCGAGCCCGTCGGGCCGGTGACCAGCACCATCCCGTACGGGTTCATGATGTTCCGCATCAGGTCCTGCTCGGCCTTCGCCTCGAAGCCGAACTTCGACAGGTCGAGCGTCAGGTTCCCCTTGTCGAGGATCCGGAGCACGACCTTCTCGCCGAACAACACCGGTAACGTCGAGACGCGAAAGTCGATCACCCGGGCGCCCATCTTCAGCTTGATGCGCCCGTCCTGGGGCACGCGCCGCTCGGCAATGTTCAGCTGCGCCATGATCTTGACGCGGGAAATCAACGCCGCCTTCATCTTGACCGGTGGCTTCATTACCTCGTGCAGCACGCCGTCAATGCGATAACGCACCCGCAGCTCGTGCTCGAACGACTCGATATGGACGTCGGAGGCCCCCCGCTTCACGGCGTCCGACAGGAGGCCGTTGATCAGCTTCACGACCGGGGCATCGTCGGCCAGGTCCTGGGCCTTGACCTCCTCATCCATCTGATCCTCGACCACCTCGAGGTCTTCTTCCGCGGCCTCGACGCCCTTGAGGAGCTCCTGCAGCTGGGCGTCGGACTGCTGGTAGTAGCGGTCGATGGCATTGCGGAGGGTGTACTCCCCAGCGATCACCGGGAAGATGTCGCAGCGGGTGATGAATTTGATGTCCTCGATCGCCGTGACGTTGTTGGGGTCCGCGATCGCGATCGTCAGGGTCCGGCCCTCCCGCTTGAGCGGCAGGACCGTGTACTTGGTGGCGATGTCAGGAGGGAGGAGCTTCAGGATCTTCGGGTCGACCTCAAACCGGGACAAGTCGACCGCCGGCATCCGGTACTGACGGGCCAGCATCTTGGTAACCTCGGTCTCGTCCACGAAGCCGAGCTTCACCAGGGTGTAGCCCAGACGCATCCCCGTGCTTTTCTGCTCGCCAAGCGCCTTCCGGAGCTGATCCGGGGAGATCAGCCCCTCGCGGACGAGGATATCGCCCAGCTTGTCGGGGGTGGCCACTGGTGCCGCCGTACGCAACTCGTTGGGATTGAAGCATCTAAGTTATGCCTCGGTCGGGGGGTGTCAACCCCGATTCGCATTTCGTACGGTGGCCGACGCTTGCGGGATGACGTTTTGGCAGATCGGGGTCACGGCACGTCGGGGGGAATCCCGGAAAACGTCACGTACTGCCGGATCGCAGCGAGCAGGGTCGGCCCGACTCCCGGCACGCTGTCGAAGCGCGCCAGGCTGCCGAAGGGACCATGGGCTGCGCGCCAGTCAACGATGCGCCGCGCGAGCGCCGGACCCACACGCGGGAGGCGCGTGATCTCCGTCACGTCTGCGTGGTCCAGGTCGACGCGCTCACCGGGCAGCAGGGGACGCGCGAGCCGGGCCGCGACCCGCGCCGTCTCGCGCAGCGCCCCGTGAGCCAAGGAGGGGGGCGTGTCGCTGACGAGTGCGACGTCCCCGGGCGCGGACTCCGGCGGCCGCGTGAGCGCCAGCCGGACGCCGGCGCCGGCGAGCGCGAGACCGGCGAGGACCAGGGCGGCGCGGCGGTCGTCCATGGCTGCAAGCTATCGGCTCGCCCGCCACCGCACGGTACCACTTCTACGCACACGACGCCGAAAAACCGCGGTGCACTAATTGCGGATTGCGGATGTCGGATTGCGGATTGGAGGGCACGACCTTCCATTGTCATTCCGCAATCCGCAATTATTGGTTTCTCACCAGCGCCACCGCCACATCTCCGACGATCTTCAGCGACGCCGCCGAGACCTTGTCGATGGTGTCGTCAGTGGTATGCCAATACGCGTTGTTCGGCCCGTAATCGAAGTCCACGACGTCGATGGCGTGGATGCCGCCTTTCTGTAACGCCACGTGGTCGTCGATGAGGTTGGGCTTGACCCCTTGCAAGAAGACACGCCCGTAGCCGAGCTCGCTCGCCGTCCGCCACACGCGGTCCACCACCTCAGGTGCGAACGCCTGGGAGTTGCTCTCATAGTAGATGTTCAGGTCCTTGTCCCCCACCATGTCGAACAACACCGCATACAGCGGCGGGTAGCCGACCGGCAAGTGGGCCGCGAACCAGCGCGAGCCGATGAGGACATCGCTGCCCTCGGCGTAGGGATCCGCCCATGAGTCCCCGTAGTCCTCGCCGTCCACGAACAGCAGATCGACTCCGAGGGTGGGAGGAGGGGGCTTGGCTTTGAGCGCGTCGGCCACGCCAAGCAGGACGGCCACGCCCGAGGCGCCGTCGTTGGCGCCCGGCACCGGCAGTCGCCGGTGGCCCAGGTTGGGGCTCTGGTCGGCGTGCGGCCGCGTATCCCAGTGCGCCAGGAACAGCACGCGCTCGGCGGCCTGGGGCCGGAAGCGAGCGAAGAAGTTGCGCAGGTGCAGGACCTGACCGCTCTTCGTCTTGTGGACGATCTCCTGAACGATCACGGTGTCGGCCCGTGCCCGCAGCTGCGCGAGCATCCAGTCGCCCGCGCTGTCGTGGGCAGGCATCCCGGGGATACGCGGCCCGAAGCGCATCTGCCGCTCGAGGTAGCCGAATGCCCGCTGGCCGTCGAACTCGCCCGCGCCTGTCCCACCACCGCCCCCGCCGCCGCCCCCCCCCCCACTCACCTTCGCCTGGCAGGCGAGCAGCAGAGCCAGGACTGCGGCTCCGACAGCTCTTGGGGGGAGGGGGGGGAGGGAAGGGCATTTCATCGCAACTGCCCTACGCTGGTGGTGAGCTGCACGAACGCCGTGATCACCAGCTGGGCGGTCTTCGTGTTGAACTGCCGCTCTTCGTTGACCACGTACGCCATCTGGAGCCCCGCACTGAGGGAAGGGGGA
>QHUY01000260.1 GCA_003223415.1 Gemmatimonadota bacterium | reverse complement strand
ACGTGAAGCTGACACTGACATTCCGCATTCCGCATTCCACATTCCGCATTTCCCTATGAGGGTCGTCGCTGTCTTCTCAGGTGGCGGCGCCAAATGCCTCGCCCACGTCGGCGCCTGGCGGGCGCTCGTGGAAGCCGGGCACGAGCTGGTGCACGTCGTCGCGACGTCGTTCGGCGCCGTGGTCGGGGCGGCGATCGCAGCCGGCGTCCCCTACGACGCCCTGGTCGCCGGATTGCGCAGCGTGTCCCGGCGTGACGTGGCGCCGCTCGACTTCATCGCCGTCCTGAAGGGCATCTTCGCCGACCACGTGATCAAGCCCGACGGCCTGCGCCGCCTGATCCCGCGACTGGTGCCGGCGCGGCGCTTCGACGAGCTGCGCCTCCCCTTCACCGTGACGACAACCGACGTGGACTCGGGCGAGCTGGTGGTGTTCGGCGCGCCTGTGTCGCTCGCGGCGGTCCTGCACGCGCGGTTCGCCGGGGCGACTGCGCCGCTATCCGACGTGCTCTACGCCACGTGCGCGTTGCCCGTGTATTTCCCGCCGCAGAACATCGACGGGCAGCGCCTGGCGGACGGCGGACTCCGCGCCGTGTTGCCGCTCGCCTTGGCCCACGGGATCCCCGCGGACCTGGTGCTCGCGGTGAACGTCGGGCCAGGGTTCGACGAGACGCTCCCGCCCGGGAGGCCAGCTGCGGACGTGCCGCCGCTGGTGCGCGCCCACGGCGGCGCCGAGCGCATCATGATGGCGGAGCAGGTGGAGCGGGACATCGCCGCCTGGCCGGCCGGGGCTCCGCGTCTCGTCGTCGTGCGGCCCGTGGCCGAGCGGGAGGCGACCTTCGCCGTGCACGAGCTGGAGCGCTATGTCGAGGCGGGCTTCAGGACGACGAAGGCGGCGCTGTGACGCGCACGGCCCGGGCGGGGCTCTTGGTGCTCACGCTCATCAACCTCTGCAACTACCTCGACCGCTACATCCTCCCCTTTCTGGGCGAGACGCTGCGCAACTCGCCCTTGCGCATCAGCGACACCCAGTTCGGCATCCTGAGCAGTGGCTTCATCGTGGTCTACATGCTGGCCGCCCCGCTGTTCGGATCCTCCGGCGACACCGGCTCCCGTCCCCGGCTGATCGCCCTCGGCGTGGCGATCTGGAGCATCGCCACCGTGCTCGGCGGGCTGGCGTGGGGCTTCGTGAGCCTGTTCGTCGCGCGCGCCCTCGTCGGGATCGGCGAGGCGGCCTACGGCACGATCGCGCCCAGCCTGCTGGCCGACTACTATCCCCGGCACACCCGCAGCCGGGTGTTCGGGGTCTTCTACGCCGTCATTCCGCTCGGCGCCGCGCTCGGCTACCTCGTCGCCGGCCAGATGGATGTGCACTTCGGCTGGCGTAGCGCGTTTTTCGTAGCCGGCGCGCCCGGCATCCTGCTCGCCGTCGCCGCCCTGCGGCTGCACGATCCGCCGCGCGGCAGCCAGGAGGGCGACCGCTACCAAGCGGGCGGCCCCCCCCCCCCCGGCCGGCCGGGCGGACGCGTGGCGCCCTTCCTCGCGTTGCTCAAGAACCGCCCCTACCTGCTCACGGTGCTGGGCTACGCCGCCTACACTTTCGCGCTCGGCGCGATGGTCGTCTTCATGCCCAAGTTCCTGCTGCGGGTGCGCGGCATCCCGGAAGGGGCGGCGTCGTTCCGCTTCAGCCTGCTGCTCGCCGTCACGGGACTGGGCGGCACCCTGCTCGGCGGCTGGCTCGGCGACCGCCTGTTGCGCCGCACCCCCCAGGCGTATCTCTGGCTGTCGGGCATCGCCACGCTGCTCGCGGTGCCGCTCGCCGCGCTGGCGGCGCGATCGCCCTGCTGTTCCTGTCCACCGGTCCCGTCAACTCGATGATCGTGAACGTGGTGCGGCCGGACATGCGCGCGACGGCGGTGGCCGGCAGCATCTTCACGATTCACGTGCTGGGGGACGTGCCCTCGCCCACGCTGCTCGGCGTGCTGTCGGACACGCTGCAGGGGGGACTCGCCGCCGCCGTGCTGATCATCCCGGTGGCCGTACTCGTGAGCGGGCTGATCTGGACGTATGCCGCCTGGCGGGAGTCACGGGGTACAGAGAGAGTAAATAGGCTCGAGGACCGGCAACGGCTAGACGCACAGACGCGCAGCGGTGAACAGTGAGAGTGGACAGTCTCTCCTAGTCCCCGGCGCCCTACTTACCGCTGTGCGTCTATGCGTCTAGCTTTTGCATTTCCTCACCACTGTGACCTGTTTCCGGATGACTGAATGCGCGCATCTGAAGTCATGATTTCCGATCCGGTGGTCGCGGCGGCCGGCGCGACCAGCGCCGAGGTGGCGCACCTCATGCGCGCTAAGAACATCGCGGTGGTGCCGGTGGTGGACAACCCGAAGGACCGGCGCTATCTGGGCACGATCTCCGACCGCGACATCGTGACGCGCTGCGTGGCGCAGGGACACGATCCGCAGGAGTGTTCGGTGTCGGATCATGCGAGGACGGATACCGCAGTCGTAGGGCCGGAGACGGAGATGAAGGGGTACAGGGTCTCCAAGCAGTTGGATCCCGACGATCATCACGTGAGGGCGACGATCGTTGTGGTCGACAAGGATCGGCGAGTCGTAGGATTCATCCCGCATCCGGAAGAAGTACAGGGAATAGTCATCAGGTAGCAGGAAAGGCAAAAGCTAGACGCACAGACGCGCAGTGGAAAACAGGATGGAGGAGAGAGGAAGTCCTGTTCACCTCGAGACTGTTCACCACTGTGCGTCTGCGCGTCTAGTAGTTGCATGTCCCGTTAACTATTATCTACTCCCTGTGCTCCATAAGTACTTCACCCTCGATCAGGCCAACCGGACTCTCCCCCTCGTCCGCCGCATCGTCGCCGACATCACCGCCCTCTATCCCGCCTGGCGCGACTTGGTCTACCGCTACGAGCTTGCCTCCGCACAGGCGCGGCCCGAGCAGGGCGAATCGCCGGAGCAGCTCGCGGTGCGCGCGGAGATCGACGGCGTCGCCCGCCGCATCAACAGCTACCTGCAGGAGCTGGAGCAAATCGGCTGCGTGTTCAAGGGGTTCGAGGCGGGGCTGGTTGACTTCTACGGCAAGCTCGACGGCCGCGACATCTTCTGGTGCTGGAAGCAGGGCGAGGACCGCATCGATCACTGGCACGATCTGGAGTCGGGCTTCGCCGGCCGGCAGCCGATCCCCGCGGTCGTAGGGGGCGGAGGAGCAGCATGAGAGGCTTCTGGCTGCTGGTGCACGTGATCGGGTTCACGCTGTGGCTGGGCGGCGGCATCGCCACCATGGTGGCGGGGGTCACCGCCAAGTCCTTTGCGCCGGCCGAGCGGCTCGCCGCCTACCGGCTGATCGGCGCGATCCAGCGGATCCTCGTGGGACCAGGCGCGGTGGCGGTCGTCCTATCCGGCGTGATCATGAGCATGGAGTACATGCGGTCCGGCACAATGCCCGGCTGGGTCACCGTGATGATGGGAGCGGGACTGCTCGGCGCCCTGCTCGCCATCGGCGTGGTGGTTCCGACGGCGGCGCGCTTGGGGAGGCTGGAGCTGGACGCAAGGGGAGAGTTGCCGGAAGCGTTTCCTGCTCTACGCAAACGTCAGATCATTGCGGCGTCTGTTGCAGGGGGACTGGCTCTCATAGCAATGGGGGCTGCGACAGTAGGGAGATTCTAGACGGCGAGGCAGACGCCGAGACGCTGAGACGCCAAGTGGCTGTGAGGCACGAGGCGCGAGGCCCTTCCTATCACCTCGCCTCTCGGCGTCCACTCAGCGTCTCGGCGTCTTAGCGTCTCCCTATGCGTCTCCCCGTCTTGCATTCACCTCTTACAGGACAATCACCGCATCTCGGCACTCGTGCGACGCAAATGAGTGCTCCCAATTCCATAATCGCCTGATTGAACTTCCATGCCCTCTTGCCGTCTCGGGGCACCAGGGCGGCGGCGAGCTGCCGGACCTCGCGCATCCCGCTTCCCGCATCTCGCATCCCGAAGAACACTCTCCGAATCACCCTCGCCACATTAGTATCCACGGCGGGCACGGGCCTCTCGTACGCAAACGCCGCCACCGCACCCGCCGTGTAGCGTCCCACGCCCGGAAGCTTGATCAGCGCTTCGGGATCATCCGGTACCTGACACCCGGCACCCGACACCTGCTTCGCGAGCGCGTGGAGGTTCGCAGCTCGCGCGTAATACCCGAGACCGTCCCAGGCTTCCCGCACGGCTTTGGGCCGGGCGCGCGCCAGGT
>QHUY01000040.1:9153-14233 GCA_003223415.1 Gemmatimonadota bacterium | reverse complement strand
CATCCCGTGCCGCCCGGCCCAGCGTGAGGTGGGGCCGGAACGGCCGGCCCTCGGTCGGGAAGCCCAGGGGCGCGAACGCTTGCTCCACCCGGTGCTGCAACAGCTCCAGGGCCGGCTCAGGGGCCACCCCCACCCACACCACCCGCGGTCGCCGCTGGTCCGGGAACACGCCGAACCCCCCAAGAGCGAGCGGAATGCCGCGCGACCCGCCCTCCCCGCTCCCGGCGGCCTGCGCCAGCGCCGCGAGCAGCTCCGGCTCTTGCTCCTCCGAAACCTCACCCAGGAACTTGAGCGTGAGGTGCACCCCGTCGGCGCGCACCCAGTTGACCGGCAGCTGGAGCTCACGCAGCGGAGCCGCCGCCGCCCAGACGGCCTCGCGGACGGCGGGGGGGAGATTCAGCGCGACGAACAGCCTCACCGTCCGGCGGCGCGCTCGCCCAGCAGGCTGCCACGGCGGTAGCCTCGCGGGTCGATCTCGACGCGGGAGAAGCCGAGGTCGGACAGCCGCGCCGTCACGTCGCCGGAGCGCGCCTCGAGCCAGGGGATCCAGCGCGGCTCGACCTCGATCCGCGCTGCGTCGCCGAAGTGCCGCACCCGCAGGTCTCCGGTGACGCCGAGGGCACGTAGGTAGGCTTCTCCCTCCTCCACCTGCCGCAGCCGCGCGGGAGTGACCATCAGGCCGTACTGCACGCGGGAGGACAGGCACGGGGCGGCAGGCGCGTCCCAGATCGGCAGTCCAAGCGCTCGCGCGGCCTCGCGCACTGCGCTCTTTGTGAAGCCGGCCTCGGCAAGCGGCGAGCGGATTCCGGCGGCGAGGCCCGCGGCGCGGCCGGGCCGGTGCTCGTGCAGGTCGTCGGCATTGGTCCCGTCACATACGACGGCGAACCCCCGCGCCCGCGCTTCCGGCACCAGGCGGCTCCACAGCTCGGTCTTGCAGTAGAAGCACCGGTTGGGGGAGTTGGCGAGGTAGTTGGGATCGGCGAGCTCGTGGGTCTCAATCTCGATCACCGGCACGTCGAAGCGCGTGGCGAGATTCCGGGCGGTTTCCCACTGCGCGGTGGGATAGGAAGCGCTGCGCCCGATCGCGGCCACCATCCTGTCCCGGCCCAGCTGCTGGCGCAGTACGACGGCCAGGAGGGTCGAATCGACGCCCCCGGAGTAGCCGAGCAGTGCTGAGGGATAGGTGTTCACGGTGGCCCGGAGGGCGGCGAGCTCGGCGGGGGCGGGGAGGGCCGACATGGCCGAATAGTAATGACTTACGATGTCCCAATCAAAGGACAGTTTGGGGCTCAGAAACGGATATTCCGTCGGCTGGGAACTTCATATACTTATGATGAGTTCACGGAAATGGTATACAGACTACGTATGGTAGTCTCAGGAGTCTGGAGGCCTTCGAAATGACACAAAGGACCGAGCTGGACGCGGTGGATCGTAAGATCCTGAGGCTCCTTTGCGCCGACGGTCGCGCGAGCTATCAGGGCGTCGCCGACGAAGTCGGGTTGTCGCGCCCCGCGGTGATGGAGCGCGTCAAGCGGCTCGAGGAGACGGGCTACATCACCGGATACGGCGCGCACTTGGGTCGCACCAAGCTCGGCTACCCGGTGACGGCCTTCGTTGCCGTGCGGTACGGCAACTCCGACTACGTCGGCGACGAGCCGCGCATGCGGCAGATGGTCAAGCACCCGGGGGTCATCGAGTGCCACCACGTCGCCGGCGAAGACTGCTACATCCTCAAGGTCGTCGCCCCGAATCTCGAGGGCGTGCAGGACATCCTGCGCGACCTCCGTGGCCCCAATCAAACGATGAACACGCGCACGACGATCGTGCTCTCGACGCTGTATGAAAAGCCCGGCCTCGTCCTCACGGAGCCCGACTGATGGCGGCGCTGCGCGGCAAGGCGCTCGTCGCCTACCTGGTGGTATGCGTCTTCTGGGGATCCACCTACCTCGCCATCCGGGTGGGCGTCGGAGAGCTGCCGCCATTCCTCTTCGCCGGCCTGCGCTTCCTGATCGCCGGCCTGCTGCTGATGGGACTCGCACTCGCGCTGGGCGACCGGCTGCCGCGCCGCGCCGGCGATTGGCGCACGCTGGCGATCGTCGGGCTCTTCCTGCTGGCGGGCGGCAACGCCTTCGTCGTGTGGGCCGAGCAGTATACCCCCTCGGGGGTGGCGAGCTTGTTCGTCGTAACGGTCGCGCTGTGGATGGCCTTCTTCGACGCGATCATCCCGGGCGGCTCCGGGGACATGAACTGGCGCGTCGTGGCGGGCCTCCTGCTCGGCTTTGTCGGCACCAGCCTGCTCGTGGGCGCGAGCCCGGCCGAGCTGCTCCACGCCGACCTGCGCGGGCCGCTCGCGCTGACCGGCGCGAGCGCGTCGTGGTCGCTGGGGTCGGTGTACGCCAAGCGGCGTCCGACCGAGACCAGCCCCTACATCGGCGCCGCCGTGCAGATGATCGTCGGCGGGAGCGCCGTGGCGCTCCTGGGAACCGGCCTCGGCGAGTGGCACGCCTGGCATCTCACCACCAAGGGCTTGGGCGCGATCGTCTACCTCGTGATCTTCGGCTCGATCCTGGGCTACAGCGCCTACTCCTACGCGCTGCGGCACGCGTCGGCCACCATCGTCGGCACCTACGCCTACGTGAACCCGGTCATCGCCGTGCTGCTCGGCTGGCTGATCTTGAGCGAGCCCGTCACCGCGCGCACGTTCCTCGCAATGAGCTTGATTCTCGGAGCGGTGATTTGGATCCAGCTCTCTCATAAGCTGCGTCGCGCTGTCGGCCTGGCGGACCGTCGCACTGAGAGCGCCACAACAGTCAGTCCGTCCGACGGTCCGACCGTTCGACAGGCGAAGGAGGTCAGCACGTGACGTCGCTTCCCAGCGAGGCAACCCTCGATCCCTCGAACTGGGACGAGCTCCGCGCCCTCGGCCACCGTATGGTGGACGACATGCTCGACTATCTCGCCACGGTTCGCTCGCGCCCGGCTTGGCGCTCCGTCCCGGCCGACGTGCGGGCACGGCTCGCCGAGCCGCTGCCGCTCGAGCCCACCCCGCCGGCGGCCGTGTACGAGCAGTTCAAGCGCGACGTCCTCCCCTACCCCACGGGCAACGTCCACCCGCGATTCTGGGGCTGGGTGATCGGGACCGGCACCCCGTTCGGGATGCTCGCCGACATGCTGGCGTCGGGAATGAATCCGCAAGTGGCCGAGTTCGATGACGCCGCGGCTCTGGTCGAGAACCGGGTGATCGCGTGGTTTGTGGAGCTGCTCGGGCTTCCGGCCGGCACGAGCGGACTGCTGGTCTCGGGCGGCTCGATGGCGAATTTCGTCGGCCTGGCCGTAGCGCGGAACGCGCGCGCCGGCTTCGACATCCGCACGCGGGGGGTTCAGGCACTCGGCACGCCGCGGCTCCTCGTCTACGCCTCGAGCGAGACCCATAGCTCGGTGCGCAAGGCGGTCCAGTTACTCGGGCTCGGCGATGAATCGCTGCGGCTGATCCCCGTGAGTTCCGACTACCGGATGGACGTGGCGACGTTGCGCTCCGCGATCGCAGCCGACCGCGCCGCGGGGCGGCGCCCGATCTGCGTCGTCGGCAACGCTGGCACAGTGAACACCGGAGCGACCGACGACCTTCACGCCGTTGCCGCGATCTGCCGCGAGCACGATCTGTGGTTCCACGTGGACGGGGCCTTCGGCGCGTTAGCAGCGCTGTCCCCCGAGCTTCGGCCGACGGTTGCGGGGATCGAGCAGGCGGACTCGGTGGCCTTCGACCTCCACAAGTGGATGTACCTGCCGTACGAAGCGGGCTGCGCCCTGGTCCGCGACCAGGTCGCGCACCGCGCGACATTCACCGTGGCACCGAGCTACCTCGCGACGCTTGCGCGGGGCATATCGGCCGGCGGCTTTCCGTTCGCGGAGCGGGGTGTCCAGCTCTCCCGGGGATTCCGCGCCCTCAAGGTATGGATGTCGCTGAAGGCACACGGCGTCCGGGCGTTCGCGCAGCTGATCGAGCAGAACGTGGCGCAGGCGCGGTACCTTGCCGACCTGATCACGGCGCATCCCCGCCTGGAGCTGCTCGCGCCAGTGCCGCTCAACATCGTGTGTTTCCGGTATATCGGACCGGGTCTCAAGGCGGCGCGGCTCGATGCCCTGAACCGCGAGCTGTTGATGCGGATTCAAGAATCGGGCGTGGCCGTGCCGTCGCATACCCTGCTGGGCGAGCGCTTCGCGCTGCGCGTGGCCATCACGAACCACCGCAGCCGCCGGGAGGACTTCGACCTCCTGGCCCGCACCGTGGTCGAGATCGGCGATATGCTGGCTGGAGACTGACAGGTGCGAGTTCCCCGATTCTCGCCTCCCTGCGGATCTGTGCCCTGAAAGGCCGGCTCCGCGCCGACGTGCGTCCTGAAGGACGCGGAGAAGACGTCAGCGACCTCCTGGCTCTCGGACGGCTGGCGACCGTGGCCACTCCGTACCCGACTTGCTTCCATCCCCCGAGCCTCCATGTTTAGAGCCGTCCTGGCGGCCGTCGTCCCGTCCCGGTTGTCCTCCCTCATCCCCGCCGGGCAGGAGGCAATCAATTCCTCCTCGTCGCGGTCCCCGCGTGCTACCACGCGACGATCGAGACCGGGTTGGCGCCCTCCACAACCGTTGTAGAGAAGCCATGGGCTCTCAGCTTCATCAATGGGCTCGTGCCGCCCAGTACCGTCGAGACGGCTGCGAAGTGCAAGACCGGAGTCTCGAAAGTGGAAACGAAACTCAGCTTCCTCAACTTGCTCGTCGGCGTCATTACCTTTAGTATCCTCACCCCGATGGACATTAAGGTGGTCTGTGCCCAGGGTGGCCGCGCGTCGATCCCCTCAGGCGCGTCGACGCTCCAAGTCGGGTCGAACGCGACGCCCGAAGAGCTGCAGGCAACCCTCCGCAAAGCCGTTGAGCTCTCCTTCCAGCTGGGCGTCCCGGTCTACGTGAAGTACTAGGCTTCTTACAGCCGCGCGCCCACCACCGGGCGGGGGTCCCAGAGGGGTCTCCGCCCGGGTGTTTTCCCCGCCCCGACGCGGCGACTCAAGTCGCTATCGCCCAACAG
>QHUY01000040.1:0-9140 GCA_003223415.1 Gemmatimonadota bacterium | reverse complement strand
CGGCGACTCGATTTCCCCCGGCGACCGCTTCTGCCCCCGCTGCGGAGCCGACGTCTCCGGCGCCCAGGGCAACGTAGCCACGGCCTACGTCAGCCAGGCCGACCTCGCTCGCGCCACAGCCCCCGAAGCCGCGCTGCTCGACCTGCTGCGCCAGGCCACTCTGGGCGATTACGACGTGCAGGCCGAGCTGGGACGCGGCGGCATGGCGTCGGTGTTCCTCGCCCACGACATCGCCCTCGACCGCAAAGTGGCCGTCAAGGTGATGTCACCCGCGCTGCTCACCGGCGAGGGGATGGCCGAGCGCTTCAAGCGGGAGGCCCGCACCGCCGCCTCGCTCAGCCACCCGAACATCATCCCGATCTACGCGGTGAAGCAGAGCGCGCACCTGCTCTTCTTTGTGATGAAGTTCATCGAGGGCCGGGCGCTGGATTCCGTGATTAAGGAAGTCGGCCCGCTTCCCGTCCCGCTCGTGCAGGCGATCCTGCACCACGTCGGCGACGCGCTGGGGTACGCCCACCGCCGCGGCGTCATTCACCGCGACATCAAGCCCGCCAACATCATGGTGGACGGCGACGGGCACACGATCGTCACCGATTTCGGCATCGCGAAGGTGGTGGAGGCCAAGGGCCTGACGATGACCGGTGCGACCGTGGGCACGCCCGCCTACATGAGCCCGGAGCAGTGCGCGGCGCGCGACGTCGCCGGCGCCTCCGACCAGTACTCTCTGGGGATCGTCGCCTACGAGATGCTGACCGGGAAGCCGCCGTTCGAGGCGGAGACGCTCGTCGGCCTGTTGTACGCGCAATGCCACGCGCCTCCCCCGCCGATCGCCCAGGCCCGCCCGGACCTCCCGCCCCGGATCGCCGCAGCGGTCATGCGGATGCTCGAGAAGGAGCCGGGGAAGCGCTTCTCCAGCGTCGAAGAGGCCGTGAAAGCCCTCGGCGGCACGCCGATGGACCTGGACGACCCGCGCCGCGAGGAGATGAAGCTCCTCGCCAAGAAGGGCACCGCGGCTGAGCTGCGGCAACGGGTCAAGACGCCCGCGAGCCCCGTGCCCGCAGGGCGCACGCCACCGCCGACCGCAGCGTCTGCCAGCGTGCCTACCACGCATATCCGCGAGCGGACGCGACCGGGTGCCAAACAGCCCGGGCCCAAGCGACAGGGCTGGGTGCTGCCGGTGGCGGCCCTGGCATTGCTCGCCGGCGTCGCCGTCGCGGTGACGCGTCCCTGGGCTTCGCGGCCCGCGGCGGTCGCGCCGGGGACTCGGCCACAAGAGCTCTCGCACAAGGCGCCCGCCACCCCGGAAAGCACGGCGGCGGAGCCGGTTGCTTCCGCCCCCCACCTGGCCCCGACCCCCCCCCGCGGGACTCGCCAGAGCGCTGCCCCAAGCGGACCGGTGCGGCCGCAAGACCTGGTACAGCGAGAGGGGGGGTCTCAGCCTCGAGCGGTGGCAGCACCGAACAGCGACAGCGCGTTCCGCACCATGCGCAGCGACGCGTGGGCACAGCGGGAGCGAGCGGTGGCAGCCGGGGCCTCCGGGGCGGACCTCACTCCGGGCGACGTGGCGGCGCGCAACGCCGATGACCTGGCATCCGAGGGTCGGGTCCCCGGGGCGATGACGCGCTTGGTCCGGGCCGCCTCGCTGTGGGCGCAAGCGGAGCGGTCGGCGCGGGACCGGGCGGCAGCAGCCGAGGCGGCGCGCTCGGCGACCGAGAACCCGCCGCCCAGTGCCGCCCCGGCGGCCGCCGACAGGACGGAACAGGGGCTCGAGGGGATTATCGCGGCGTACGCCCGCGCGCTCGAGTCCCGCAACATCGCGCAGGTGCGTCGTGCCTACCCCGCGCTGAACGTCCGACAAGAGGAGGGGATGCGCCGGCTATTTCAGCGGGCGCAGGATCTGCGGGTGACCATCAAGCTCACCGAGGTGCACTACCAGGGGGGGGGGGCGGAAGGCCGCGTGGCGGGTGATTACGCGTACACCGGCCCCACGACGCATGTGACCGAGCACCAGCCGTTCTTTCACCGGGTAGCCTTCGAGCGCTACGCCGGTAGGTGGATCCTCACGGCGATCGAATAAGACGCCCGAGCCGGGTGGCGTTCTCGCGACCTGCGTCCGGCTCGGTTGCGCCGCGTTACAGCGCGCGATAGCTTAGCCGCGCTCCTCTACCCTCGGAGGTCGCGATGTCGCGCCGCGCCGGCACCTGCCTGCTCCGCTCCACCGTCTCCACATTCGTCTTCGTCGCCCTCGCCAGCTGGCTCGCCCCCTCGACACTGACCGCGCAGGGCGTGACCACAGCGCAGCTGACCGGCTTCGTGACCGACACGTCGTCGGGCGCGCCGCTGGCCGACGCCTCCGTCACCGCGGTGCACCTGCCGAGTGGCACGTCATACCGGGCCCTGGTGCGGTCGGGCGGCACCTATACGATCCCGAACATGCGGATCGGCGGGCCCTACCGGGTCACCGTGACGATGATCGGCTACCGGCCCGGCACGCGGGACTCGGTTTTCCTCAACCTCGGTCAGAGCCTGCAGCTCGACTACCGGCTCGTGCGCCAAGCGGTGCAGTTGGCGGCGATCCAAGCCGAGCGCGAGGAGAACCGCATCCTGAACGGTGGGCGCACTGGTGCGGCCACTTTCATCTCACCCGACGAGGTGACGGCGCTCCCCTCGATCAAGCGCTCCACCCGTGACCTCACGCGGCTCGACCCGCGCAGCGACGGCAACTTCGCCTTCGGCGGCCGCAATTGGCTCTACAACAACATTTCTCTGGACGGGTCCTACTTCAACAACCCGTTCGGCCTCGACGACCCGGCGCCGGGCGGGCAGACCAATGCCGAGCCGGTGCCGTACGACGCCGTCGAGCAGGTCGAGATCTCCTTGGCCCCCTTCGACGTACGCCAGGGCGGCTTCACCGGCGCCAACATCAACACCGTGACCCGGAGCGGCACCAACCAAATTCGCGGCACTGCCTATTCGTTTTACCGCAACGAGAACTTGCAGGGGAACAAGGTTCGGGGCTCGCCGGTGATCGCGAACCCCAGCCTCTCGTACGTGCAGTCGGGCTTCGGCCTTGGCGGCCCGTTGACGCCGAACAAGCTGTTCTTCTACGTGAACGCCGAGCTCGAGCGGACCAAGGATCCCGGCAGCAACTTCGTCGCCAGCACGACGGGCGTTTCCGCGTTCGGCGTCTCGCGGGTGCGGGTCTCCACGATGGACTCGATCCGGCAGCGGATGATCTCGGTCTACAACTACGACCCGGGACCCTACCAGGGCTACCTCGATCACACCGATAACAACAAGCTGTTGCTGCGGCTCGACTGGAACATCAACGAGCACCATAGTCTGACCTACCGGTACAATTACCTCGACGCCAGCCGCGACCTGCCGCCGCATCCGTTCGTGCTGAGCTTCAACAACAGCGGCCGCGGGCCGAATGAGAGCAGCCTCCCGTTCCGCAACGCCGGCTACGCGATCAAGAACAAGCTCCACTCCTTCGCGTTGGAACTGCACAGTCGCTCCACCAGCCTGGCCAACCGATACTTCGCGAGCTACAACCGCTTCCGGGACCACCGCGAGCCGCTCAGCTCGCCGTTCCCGACCATCGAAATCGGCGAGGCCGGCGTGACCTACACCACCGTCGGCCACGAGCCCTTCTCGATTCACAATATCCTGGACCAGGACGTCTGGCAGTTCACCGACAACCTGACGCTGTTTCGCGGGCGGCACTCGCTGACCGTCGGCTCAAACTTCGAGAAGTTTTCGTTCTTCAACTCCTTCAACATCTTCCGAAACGGCGTCTTTTTCCTCCCCGTCGGGGTCGCCAGCGGCACGACCTTCAGCTCGCTGGCCCAGTTCTTCCAGCGGACCACGCCCGGCGACCCGAACTTCGTCGCCTTCCGGTCCTTCATCGGCACGGGCCTCTACAAGGGCGAGGACATCAGCGTCGGACAACTCTCCTTCTACGCGCAGGACGAGTTCCTGACGTCGAACCGATTCACACTGACCTACGGGCTGCGCCTGGACCTGCCGATGTACTCCACCAAGCCGGTGGACAACCCCTTCTCCCGCAGCCTCAAGGCCCTCGATGCGAACGGCAACCCGGAGACGGTCGATCAGAGCAAGCTGCCGGGCACGACGTCGATGGTGTCGCCCCGCGTCGGCTTCAACTGGAACGCCGCGGGCGAGCGCCACACCCAGGTGCGCGGTGGGACCGGGATCTTTACCGGCCGCGTTCCCTTCGTGTGGGTCGGCAACGTGCTCTCCAACCCCGGCGCAAACACGAACCTCTTTCCGACGGGAGCCCCGCGTGCCACCGGCTCGCCGCAGGACTCGTCCACGCTCGCGCAGTCATTCGACGTGAACGCCATGGACCCGAATTTCCGGTGGCCGCAGGTCTGGACCACGGATCTGGCGGTGGACCAGCAGCTCCCCTGGAGCCTGCTGGGGACCTTCGAAGTGCTGTATGGGAGAGACCGCAACGCGGTCCTGATGCGCAACGCCGACTTGCGGGCCCCCGTCGGCACCGTGGCGGGTCCCGACGGCCGGCCCTTCTATGGCGGCTGCGCGTTCACCGCCGCGAACTGCCCGAGCAACGCGACCTCGCCGGAGCTGAACCCGGACGGTGCGGGGATTTACGTGATCAGCAACACCAAACAGGGACATTCCCTCAACCTCTCGGTCCAGCTGCGGCGGGGTCTCGGCACGAATGCGAGCCTGATGGTCGGGTACAACTACCTCGACGCCTGGAACTCCCTGAAGTCCACGGAGATCGCCAGCGTGCTCTGGCAGAACCAGCCGGTGCAAGGCGATCCCAACCGGCCGGGGCTGAGCTACTCGGAGTTCGGGCAGCGGCACCGGATCGTCAGCTCGTTCACCTACTCGCGAACCTGGTCGCCCTCGCTGCGGACCCAGATTGGGGTCTTCGCCGAGATCGCCGAGGGGAACCGGTTCGCGGGAGCGGGGGGCAATCGCTACTCGTTCATCTACTCCGGTGACGTGAACGGCGACGGCCAGGGGGGCAACGATCTCATCTATATCCCGCGCACCCAGAGCGAGATCCTGCTCGATCCCTGCCCCACCGGATGCGGGAGCGCGACGACGCCGGCGGCGCAATGGGCGGCCCTGGACGCGTTCATTTCTCAGGACGGCTACCTCAACTCCCACCGCGGGCAGATCGCGCAGCGGTTCGGTGCGGTCAACCCCTGGTACAACGACGTGGATCTGCGAATCCTGCAGGACTTCGCGGCCGCCGGAGGCGCCAACCGCCACGGGGTCCAAGTCAGCCTCGACATCCTGAACTTCGGGAACCTCATCAGCTCGAGCTGGGGGGTGCGGAAAGTCGCGAGCTCGGCCGCCACGTCGCCGCTCACCTTGGTGCGTTTCACCGCAGCTGGCACACCGGTGTTCAATTTCACCGGGCCGGCGCAGACTTACATCGACGACCCCGGGCTGCTATCCCGCTGGCGGATCCAGCTCGGGCTGCGCTACCTGTTCAACTAGCGGATCACAGCGGCGACGCGAGGTGGAACGACAGGTTCCGCCTCGCGTCGCTGTGCCCGCACTCATCCTCCTTCACAATGCGCCGGTCCAGACCCCGATACTGAATCGTCTCGCGGACGTGTTTCGGCTGAAACGCGCTGCGGTCGAGCGGTTGGGAACTGCTGAGCCTTCAACATCCTCCACGAACACCGCGAGCGGGTGTGACCCACATCACCGCCCCCCGGCCCACAGGTCCCGAATTGGGTGTGGCTAGCGCCCCCAGCAACACCCAAAGCCGGTCTAGTGCAAGGAAAAACCTTCACCAGGGGGTGCTATGATACGCCCGTCCTGCCTCGTTATCGTCGGCTCGTTGCTCGGTCTGACTCTCATCAGCTGCGAGCAGCCGACCACCGGCCCAAAGGTGCCCATTCAAGCCGATGCGACTGCGAGCTCGGTGGCCTTTTTCACCAACCGCGCGGCCTTCCTCGCCCAGTTCCCGAATCTGCCGCTGGAAGACTTCGAAAAGGGCATCGTGCCGACCAGGCAGTTCACGCTGTGCCCCGGGCCTGTTGATGCGACGAGCAACAACGCTTGTTTCTTGCCGGGAGCGATCCTGCCGGGGGTACAGTTCAACTCCGATCATCCGGAAGGGGGACAGGAGCTTCTGCTGCTGAAGGCCGGAACCTTCGGCGCTCCGTCCATGAATATCGTGGCCAACTTCTTCTCGGATGCCTTCGTCATCACCTTCACTGGTGGCAACGTGACCGCGGTGGGGATGGATCTGGTCGCCTACATCGACGCAGACGTCTGTCAGATCGACGTCTTCGTGCAGACCGGTCTCCTCCTTTCCACCACGGCGCCGTGCACCAACGCCGGGACCTTCTGGGGGATGAGCTCCACCCAACCCATCACGCAGATCCGGATCTTTTCACCTACCGGTCAATCGGAAGGGGTCGACAACATCTCGTTCGGCGCAGGAATCGTCCAACCGGTCAACCATCCCCCGGTGGCGAACGCCGGCGGCCCCTACTCAGGCAATGAGGGCTCGGCCGTGATGTTCGACGGCAGGGCCTCCTCCGATCCGGACGGCGATGCGCTCACGTATGACTGGGACTTCGGGGACGGCACCACCCCGCACGGCACGGGCGCGACTCCGAGCCACAGCTACGCCGACAACCACGCCGGTGGCTATACGGTCACGCTCAAGGTGACCGATACCGGCGGCTTGACCGGGACGGCAAGCGCCACGGCGACCATTGACAACGTCGCGCCCACCGTCGGCCCGATCACCGCTCCTACCGCTCCGGTGGAGGCCGGCACGGCAGTGACAGCCAGCGCCAGTTTCACCGACCCGGGCATTCTCGACACCCACACGGGAACGATCGACTGGGGCGACGGCAACTCGTCGAACGCCGCGGTGACTGAGGTCAACGGCTCCGGCTCGGCGAGCGGCAGCCACGCGTACGCCTCGGCGGGGAGCTACACGGTGACCCTCACGGTCACCGACAAGGACGGCGGCGGCGGGCACTCCATCTTCCAGTCCATCGTCGTGTTCCTGCGCTTGCCGCCCGTCTCCCAGTCAGGAGGTCCGTACAGCGGGACCGAAGGGAGCATGGTGCAGTTCGACGGCAGTCGGTCCTCCGATCCGGCAGGTGCCCCGCTGACGTTCCTGTGGAACTTTGGCGACGGCGCAACCGGAGTCGGTGCGACGCCGAGCCACAGCTACGCCGACAACGGCAACTACCCGGTTAGTCTTACGGTCACCGCGGCCAACGGCCTGACGAACGTTGCCACCACCACAGCGACCATCGCGAACGTCGCACCCACAGTCGGCCCGATCACCGCGCCCCTCGATCCGATGCAGAGCGGCACGCCGGTGACAGCCACCGCCGGTTTCACCGACCCCGGCATTCTCGACACCCATACCGGGATGATCGACTGGGGCGACGGCACCTCGTCGAGCACAGCCGTGACCGAGGCCAACGGGTCCGGCTCGGCAAGCGGCAGCCACGCCTACTCGTCGGCGGGGGTCTACACCCTGACCCTCACGGTCACCGACAAGGACGGCGGCGGCGGGCAGTCCATCTTCCAGTTCGTCGTAGTGTTCGACCCCGTGGCGGGCTTCGTCACCGGCGGCGGCTGGATCATCTCGCCGCGGGGAGCATACGCTGCCGACCCGAGCCTCACGGGCAAGGCGACCTTCGGCTTCGTGTCCAAGTATCTCAACGGGGCCACGACGCCGAGTGGGAACACGCAGTTCAACTTCAAGATCGGTAACCTGAACTTCCACAGCACCAGCTACGACTGGTTGGTGGTGTCGGGCGCCAAGGTGCGGTTCAAGGGGTCCGGGACGATCAACGGCGCCGGGGACTTCGCGTTCCTGGTCTCGGCCATCGACGGTGCGCTGAACGGCGGTGCCGACACGTTCCGGATGCAGATCTCGGACAAGACCACGGGGATCGTCATCTATGACAGTGAGATGGGAAGCGGTAACGGCGCACCGGCGACCATAGTCCTGGGCGGAGGGAGTATTGTGATTCACCTCTAGACCCACGCCGGATCTGCCCTCGAGTTCGTGGGGTGGGGGCTCCCGCCCTCACCCCACTCCCCGCCGGTCCAGACTCCGATACTGGATCGCCTCGCTCACGTGCTTCGGCTGCAAGTCCGCCGCCTCCCCCAGATCGGCGATCGTCCGGGCGATCTTGAGAATCCGGTGGTAGGCCCGGGCCGACAAGCCGAGCCGGGTGATCGCCGTGCGCAGCAACGCGTCGGCCCCGTCGGACACACGACAGAACGCCCGGATGTCGCGCGGGGCCATATGGGCGTTGGCGTAGATGCCGCGCCGGTGGGCGAAGCGCTCGCGCTGGACCACGCGGGCCCGGTCCACGCGCTCGCGGATCGCCTCGCTCGGCTCCCCGCCGTCCTGGTCGGCGAGCGCGCGGTACTTCACCGCCGGCACCTCGAGGTGAATGTCGATCCGGTCGAGCAGCGGTCCGGACACCCGCGCCAGGTAGCGCTGCACGCCGAGCGGCGCGCAAGAGCAGTTGTGCTGCGGGTCGCCGCAGTAGCCGCAGGGACAGGGGTTCATCGCTGCCGCCAGCATGAACCGCGCGGGATATGAGAGGCTCATCGCCGCGCGCGCGATCGTCACCACGCCGTCCTCCATCGGCTGGCGCAACACCTCCAGCACGTTCTTGCGGAACTCGGGCAGCTCATCCAAGAACAGCACGCCGCCGTGCGCGAGGCTCACCTCGCCGGGCCGGGGATAGGAGCCGCCGCCGATCAGTCCCGCGTCGCTGATGGTGTGATGGGGCGCGCGGAACGGTCGCCGCGCGACCAGCGACTCGCCGAGCGGCAGCACACCCGCCACCGAGTGGATCTTGGTCGTCTCCAGTGCCTCGTCGAGGCTCATCTTCGGGAGGATGGTCGGCAGGCGGCGGGCGAGCATCGTCTTGCCGCTCCCCGGCGGGCCGACCATGATGATGTTGTGGCTGCCCGCCGCCGCGACCTCCAGCGCCCGCTTGGCATGCGCCTGCCCTTTCACCTCGGCGAAGTCCACGTCGTCGTTGGCCCGCTCGGCGAACAATCGCGCCACATCGACTTCGGCGCCCGGCAGGTCGGCCCGACCGTCCAAGTAGTCGGCGATCTCGGCCAGGCTCGCG
>QHUY01000256.1 GCA_003223415.1 Gemmatimonadota bacterium | reverse complement strand
GTCGAGTGTGCAGCCAAGAAGGGGCGACACTGCTGGTACCGTCGGTCATCGTCAATCTCATCGTCCTCTTCAAGCGTCCTGTGAACAGCCGCACGCCAGGACTGGCGTCAGAACTCGTCCATTCCTAACCCGGGGCACCGCGCTCCGGCATTCTGAAGCCGGCGGCAACGGGCACCGAGCAGGGCCGGCGACAAGCGGCTCTTGCACCGTCGAGACTGAAACCCCTAATGTTGCGGTTCAGCACTGCCACCGAGGCCAGTGGTCGCCAATAGCCGCTTCGCCGTCGCCGTGCACACGGCCGCCACCCTCGCCTACCGCCAAGCACGGGGCGCGGGGTATGTGAGCTCCGAACAGCTGTCGGCGAGCGTGCGCACGAACCCTGTGGTGGTCCGGCGCATCATCCGGGCGCTCGCTCGAGCGGGCGTGGTGGCGACGAAGGAGGGGAAGGGTGGCGGCGCCCGGCTGGCCCGTTCGCCCCGCCGCATTCCATTGCTCGAGATCTACCGCGCCGTCGAGGATGACGGCAGCGTCCTGGCCTACAATCCCAACCCCCCGAACCGCAGCTGCCCCGTGAGCTGCGGGATCAAGGGCGCGCTCGCCCCAGTGTTCGGCGCCGTGGATGACGCCGTGACGCACACGCTCGGCAAGGCGACACTCGCAGACGTGCTCGACCGCATCTAGACCACGCCGGTCCCTGACCCGGGAACCTCCCCGTCGTCTCGCCGTGTTTGTAACTGTATCCGTTACGGTCACAGTATTGCATCGCACCACCTCACCTCGGAGGTTCCAATATGGCCACCGCAACTGCGGCCCCCGCTACCACGCCCGCGCCCGTCACCTCACGCCGCCTCGCCGGTAAGATCGCCCTGATCACGGGCGGCAACAGCGGCATCGGCCTCGCCACCGCAGAGCTGTTTCTCCGCGCCGGGGCCCGCGTCGCGATCACCGGACGCGACGCCACCACGCTCGAGTCCGCCGCCGCGGAGCTGGGCGAGCTGGCCGCACCGCAGGACCTGATCGCCCTGCGCGGGGACGTGACTGTCCCGGCCGAACTAGACCATGTGATGAGCGAGGTGCGCCGCACTTTCGGCCGCCTCGACATCCTGTTCGTGAACGCAGGGATAGGCCAGTTCCTTCCCATCGCCGAGGCGACGGAAGAGCACTTCGATCGCATCTTCGACACCAACGTGAAGGGTGCCTACTTCACGATCCAGAAGGCGCTGCCACTGCTCACTCGCGGCGCGTCCATCATCCTCAATAGCTCGATCGCGGGGTTGCTGGGGATGCCCAATAACAGCGTCTATGCCGCCAGCAAGGCTGCGCTCCGGTCCTTCGCCCGCACGCTCTCGGCCGACCTCGTGGACCGCGGAATTCGTGTCAACGTGATCAGTCCCGGCCCCGTGACTACTCCGATCTTCGGCCGGCTGGGTCTCAGCCCCGAAGCGCTCGACGAGTTTGCGACCCGCGTCCGGCAGGACGTTCCCCTCAGGCGCTTCGGCGATCCGCACGAGATCGCCCACGCCGCGGTGTTTCTGGCCTCCGACGAGTCGACGTTCTTCCTGGGCGCCGAGCTGGTGGCGGACGGCGGCTTGAGCCAGCTGTAGCTGGATTTCGGTGGCATGAGTGCCGTCAAACTCACCTTCTTGACGGTGATGCCGCAGCACGCCATGCTCCGTCTAACTGGTTAGTTCTCGCGTACAGCGCAACGCCTCCGACCTGCAAGCACCGTGAGAGAGTCTAGTCGCGGGGAGACGACGTCATGAAACTCACGATCAATGGCGCCGAACACGAAGTGGACGCGCCGCCGGACATGCCCCTGCTCTGGGTCTTGCGCGACCTGGTCGGGTTGACCGGCACCAAGTTCGGCTGCGGCATCGCACAATGCGGCGCGTGCACCGTGCACCTGGACGGCGCGCCGCGGCGCTCCTGTGTCACCCCGGTATCCGCCGCCGCGGGCAAGGCGATCACCACCATCGAAGGGCTGTCGCCCGACGGCGGCCATCCGGTGCAGCGCGCCTGGGCCGAGCTGGACGTGGTGCAGTGCGGCTACTGCCAGTCCGGGCAAATCATGTCGGCCGCGGCTTTGCTCACCGCCAAGCCCGATCCCAGCGACGCCGACATCGATGCCGCGATGACGGGAAACATCTGCCGCTGCGGCACCTACCAGCGCATCCGCGCCGCCGTGCA
>QHUY01000255.1 GCA_003223415.1 Gemmatimonadota bacterium | reverse complement strand
GGAGGTCACGCTCCTAGCCGACGGCTCAGCCACGGGGCACGTCGACTGCGTTGACCAGCACGGCGACAACCTTCCGGGCAACATCTTCGGCGAGGTTACTAGCTGGCGCATGGAAGGCCAGGTCGTGGTCCTGAACGTCACCGGGAAACTCATCCGTTTTCCAGGTGGCCATCCTGTGCCTGTGTCGTTTACACTGAAGATTCAGCAGTTCGGCGGCGCAGGGGTGGGTCACTGGACGTTGGAGGTCGGTGGGAGACTCTTCTGCATCGAGCTCCTGACCAGCGGGCAGATCGTCTACCGCCCCGAGTGAAGACTGGGCTTCTGGGGCCTGGGACGGGACGTACAGCTTCAGCAACCAGGGCGAGGAGGACTAAGCGTGTTTAAGGCCATCACGCCCGCATGCGTGCTGGCCATGCGGGATTCAGAATGCTTCGTGTATGAATCTTGGAGACCTCCGTAGCGGAGATCGTAGCGGAGGGGACACGGGCGGTGAGCGGGGGCTCACCGGACAGACGCGGCGGCGGGTCAACGAGTTACGGCGATGGAGCGGAGGGGATTCGAACCCCTGACCCCCTGGTTGCAAAGCGGATCGAGCACAAGCTGAGTTACGACAAAAGGTAGCATTCACGCGGTGTTCTGGGCATCGGAGTCGTGACTCGACAGTCGAAAACTGCGAAAAGTAGCATCAAACTCACAACGCAACTCACACCACCGGTGACCCCCTGGTTCGTGTACAGGGGGTCCTGCGCGAATGACCTGTCGTTCAACCACAGTCGCGCTGGCGGGCGAGTCGCCCGCAGCTTAGGCGCGATCCGTTAGGGGGCGGGCGCCCGCCCCATGACCTTCCTTTCGTTCATTCGTTGGGTACGGTAGTTCCACGGGAGCCGAGCGCCGACGCTGGCGAGGAAGGCGCGGCTCGCCGCGCTCCACCTCCCCGGTGCGCCACGCGCTCGCGCACCGCTCGTTCCGTGGGCCGCGTTCAACAAGCCTTCCAATCGGGGGCAACGCGCTTGGAGCTGGCGGCGCTCCGCAGTCATCGTAGAATTCCATTTGTGACGAACCAAGCCAGGCGCCGCAGCTCAAACGCGATCCGTTAGACGGCGCCTCTGATTCGTAGAAGGAGACCACTACTATGGGCGCGAGTGCCGCTGGCGCGGTCATCCTTCTGAAGGAGAAGCAGATCGTCTGAAGGAGAAGCAGATCGTCGCGGCATTTCGCCAAGCCGGCGCGACTTCGGCGCCAGCGGCCGTCACACCAGCCGCTTTGGGCGTGCACGAGCGCCTGGCATTTCGCAGGTTACGCCAACGAGCGGTGCTGCGCGAAGCTGGGCCTGGTGTCTACTACCTCGACGAGCTGAGCTGGGCAGCGTTACGCCGAGTCCGTCGTCGTGTCCTCATCGTGGTGGCGCTCGCCGCCATCGCGGCCGCGCTGGCGCTGCTCGCGCGGCGCCTCGGAATGGGCGCCGCCTAACAAGCGCTTGAAGCGGGGCAGCGCCCGGTTTTTTGGAGGAAGTACGTTTGTGCGCCAGCCCGCTCCGTGCTAGTCTCAATCATCGCGGCGCCCGCCTGACGCACCGCCGCAGCTTAAGCGCGATCCGTTAGGCAGCTGCCCATCATGATTCCTGAGCATCTCCAGCATCCGACGCGCCGGCCTTTGAGATTGCCGGAGGTTCCCGCAGTCCCACGGCAGCGATCGGAGGTCAAGATTCAACCTCCCATGGTGTTCGTGCATCCGGTGTGGGAGTACAAGCATCTGGTTCGCCAGCGGCTGACCGAGCAGCCACCTGAGGACGCTGACCTCAACGTTCTCGGCGCCGATGGCTGGGAGCTCGTGGGGATGTTCGTCGAAGCGGACACGCTGCACTTCTACCTCAAGCGTCTCGTTAGGTGAGGCCCGGTTAGCCCCGGTGCACAGATGCAGCTGCCTGACACGCGCTTGAAGCTGGCGTGCGGGCCGGTCAGGGGATCGGGGGTCGCTTCAGTCCTTCGGCACAACGACGATCGACGTGTAGCCCGTCCAGCCGGCGACGAGTGCACTCCCGTCCCGTAGTTCGGGTCGTTCTTCGGAGAGAGTTTTTTCGTCAGCTCGAAGAGCGGGATCTGGAGCGCGTCTTGGGACTCTCGCGGCGTCTACCAGCCCGCCGCTCTCTGGCGCCGCTCGATTCCACCGCGCCGCTCGCGACCGCTCCGCCGGTTCAGGATGCCGCGCCGCTGGGCGGCGCTCGAAGTGCGCGCGGCGGTCTGCGGGGACACGACGCCGGGTCATACGGCGGTCCGGAGCGAGTGTGGTCCACGGAGGGAGCAGGACTTCGCGGGACGCGCGCGCCGGCCCCGCCCCCGGCACCGCGCCGCGTTCGCGATGGCCGCGCCCCGTGCGCAGGTACGGCTCGTCCCAAAGGATGGTGAACACGTCATTGCAGCGCGCGCAGCGCAGCTTCGCGACGCGGGCTTCGGGCAGCGTGTCCCGATGGCGGCAATTCGGGCAGACCACATAGCCGTCGCGGCCACCGGCGAGCGGTCGGGTGGGATCCACGCGGGGGGGGACCACAGTCCACTCTTGGGACGGCGTGGCGCGGAGCTCGAGGAGGGACCGCGGCACCATCACCATCCGCCCGCGCACCTGCACCTGCGCTTCCCGCGCGGTCAGCCCCGTCACCGGGTACCACGCACCCAAGCGGAGCCCGCATGTCGCGCACGCCTCTAACCGCGCCCACCTGACGACGCGCATCGCTTCTCCTCGACGCTACGCTGCCGCGTGGGCAGTCGTGTGTCAATGGTGGCCGATGGGTCTGGCCCCGTTGCACAGTACCGACGACACGATGCGGGAGCATGAAGTCATGTACCGCTTCGTGCTTCATCGGAGGTATCCCGCAGGCGCTCGAACCTCGCCCCGCTAGCTCTTGCGACCCGTCTTGGCGAAAAACGTCGAGAACATCGGCTCCACCGCCCGCGACTTGCATTTCGGGCAGGCGGGGCGCCGCTTGCCGTGCGCGCTGATCGAGTGCTCGAGGCTGAAGCGCTTCCGGCACCTGGTGCACCGGTACTCGTAGGTAGGCATAGGCGAAGGAAGGTTATTCCCGCCCGCACAGGGCGGTCAAGTCGCCCCCAGCCAGAACCTTCGGTGGATACGTCCGAGCGCACCTGTCTAAAACCGAAAACTGGAGGCATCCAATCGAATCGTATCGCGATCCGTTTCACGCCTTCACTGCCTTGGCATACGCAAGCTGGATCACCATCTCGGATTCCGCGTCGGACGCGAGCACGCAGACGACCGCGCCCTCCTGCCAGAACACCAGCGTGAGTCTCCCCACACGGTACACCTGGAACGTGATGCCGTTATGCTCCCGCACCTCGTCACTTCGGGGCAGCTCCGCGAGTCGCCCCCCGTACATCTGGCACACGAGGTCTCGGCCTTCAGGTCCTCGATACGCGAACAAGGCACTGGGACGGCCGCGAAGCCGATGGATACGACCGCCGACCAGCCGGTATTG
>QHUY01000252.1 GCA_003223415.1 Gemmatimonadota bacterium | reverse complement strand
CGGCCGCGGTGCTGAAGCGCACCCGGCTCGTGTACCTCAACTACCCGAACAACCCGACGGCCGCGATCGCGCCGCGCGATTACCTTGAGCGCACGGTCGCGTTCTGCCGCCGGCACGACATCGTGATCGCCAACGACAATCCGTACTGCGAGATCACGTTCGACGGCTACGTCGCGCCTAGCATCTTCGAGATCCCGGGCGCGAGGGAGGTCGCGGTCGAGTTCCACTCCTTGTCGAAGAGCTTCTGCATGACGGGGTGGCGGCTCGGCTGGGCCGTGGGGCGGTCGGAGTTGATCACTGCGCTGTCGCGAGTGAAGAGCTACGTGGACACGGGGGCGTTCCTCGCGGTGCAGGCGGCGGGTGCCGCTGTGCTGCACGCCGCCGCCGCGCACCTCGGGCCCTACGTGGCGCAGTTCAGGGAGCGGCGCGACGCGATGCTGCCCGCGCTCCGCGCCCAGGGGTTCGAGCCTGAGACGCCGCGCGCCACGATGTACATCTGGGTGCCGTTGCCCGAGGGGCTCCCCTCGGCCGCGTTCCAGCGGCGCGCGCTCGAAGAAGTGGGCGTCGTCGTGATGCCCGGGAGCGGCTTCGGCGCGGGGGGCGAGGGCTTCTTCCGGGTCGCGCTGACCGTGGCGACGCCGCGGCTCGTCGAGGGGGCCGCGCGTTTGGGAAAGGTGCTCGCCGCTGTTTAGGCAATGGCCGGTCCCGCCCCGTGGGTCACGCGCTCCGTGGCTCGTCTCCGTGGCGCTGCACGTGGGCCTCGTGGTGCTGGCCGTGACGACCTCGTTTCGTCTCTCCGAGCGCCCCACGTTCATCAACCTCGTGCCGCCGCCCGCGCCCGAGCCGGTGGAGCTGCCGCCCGTGGGCGGCACGCAGCCGGGCCGGGGCCCGGCGGGCGGTCTCCCGCGCCCGGCGCCGGTCGAAGCGGCGCCCGCGCCCGTGTCCCAGCCCTCGCCGCCCGACGTGGGGCGGCCGGACACGACGCTCGCGGCGAGCCCCGCCGCGGTGGGCCGGCACCTAGTCGCGCCGCCGCAAGCGGCGGACGGCCGGCTGTGGGTGTTGCCGCGGCCCGCGCTCCCCGAGGTGGTCGCCGACGCGTTGTATGGGGAACCCGACCTGCGCGACTCGGTCGCCGTGGGGCGGCTGCGGGCGATGGTGGACACCCTGAACCGCCAGCTCGACTCGCTCCAGATCGCGCGCAAGCCGCCCTCCTGGACCGCGAACGTGGCGGGGGAGAAGTTCGGGATCGACGGGTCGAACATCTACATCGGGCCGATCCGCATCCCGACCGCGGCGCTGGCGCTGCTCGGGAACCTGTTGCCGCAGGGGAACTACGACGAGTCGCGGCGGGCGCGCCAGCTCGCCGACATGCGGGCGGACCTGTTGCAGGCGGCGCGCCGCGCCGAGACGATGGACCAGTTCAAGAAGTACGTCAAGGAGCTGCGGGCGCGGAAGCAGGCGGAGCGGGAGTTCGAACGCCGGGCGCGTGGGGATACGACCAGGGCTCGGGCGGATACGCTGGTTCCGTAGCCCCGGGGCTCTCAGCCCGGCACACTCCTGGAGGCCGCTTCCCGCAGCCTCTTGAGCGCCGCCTCCTTTCCTACCACGTAGAGCAGTTCATTCACCGGCTCCGACACCGTGCCGCCGGTGAGCGCGATGCGGATCGGTTGGAAGACTTTCCCCGCCGCGACGCCGCGCTCGTCCGCGAGGGATCGTAAGACCTGCTCCAGCGTCTCGGGCTTCCACTCCGCCGTCTTCAGGACCTCGAGGCTTGTTTGGAGCGACGTCTTGTAGCCTGCCGGGTCTTTCGCGATCTCCTTCCTCGCCTTCTCATCCAGCTCGACGAACTTGGCGTCGAGCCGCACGGCC
>QHUY01000259.1 GCA_003223415.1 Gemmatimonadota bacterium | reverse complement strand
GCCTGTGGCGCGCCGGGCTCGTGCTCGCCGCTGTACTCGTGTCCGGCCTGCTCGGCCTGCCGAGCTATCCCGCCTCCTTGGCGTCCATCCCCGCAAACAACGACACGTTGGGGGCGCTCATCCTGCTCGCGTTGCTGCTGGCGCAGCGGCTCGCTCCCGGGCGCGCGTGGCGGGGCTGACGTCGGGGGAACAGCGCACCCTGCTGGCCGTCGGCGTCCTGTACGCCGCGGTCGTGATCCCGATCGGCATCCACAAGGGCGGCGACTTCACCCAGGAGCTGGGGCAGAGCGAGCGGCTGCTCCACGGCCTCCCGCTATACGAAGCCAATCCGGAGAAGGGTATCTGGTGGCCCCCTTTCACCGCGCTGGGGCTCGTACCCTTCGCGCTGGTGGCGCGCTCGAGCCTCGCCGTCGCGAAGGCGTGCTGGGCCGTGCTGAACGTCTGCTGCCTCGGCTGGGCGCTTCTGCTCGCGCGGCGCTGGACCACGGGCTGGCGCCCCATCGTCCTGGCAGTCGCGGCGGTGGGAAAGCCCCTCCAGAGCAACTTCGAGCACCTGAACGTCACGCCCATTCTCCTGGGGCTCATCGTCGCGACCGCCGCGGAGCTGGAGCACCGGCGTGAGGCGCGCGCGGGCGGCTGGTTGGGGATCGCGACGGCGATCAAGGGGTTCCCCGCGCTCGTGTTCCTGTATTTCCTCGTGCGGCGGCGCTGGCGCGCGCTCGCCGCCGGGCTGGCCGCCGCCATGGCTCTGACCGTCGCGGCGATGCTGCCGTACGGACCGGTGGGCGCGGTGGAGTCCCTCGTGCGATGGCTCCGGCTCAGTCAGCAAGGCACCACGCTCGGCAGGATGGGCACGCAGTCGCTCGCGGGGTTCGCGTTCTTCTTCAAGTGGCCGTCCGCCTGGATCGCTGTGGCGATCGGCCTGTGCCTGTGCGCCGTTCTGCTCGCGCTGCGGCGGCCGGCGCGCGCGCAGGACTCCCTGTCCGACATCGGCCTCGTGACGCTGCTCGCCGTGCTGGTCTCGCCGGTCGCGTGGCTGTATTACCACACGCTCGCCTTCCCGGCGTGGGTCGCCGTGCTGTCACGCTCCACGCCCGACCCGACGCGGCCGGAGATGTGGAGATCGGCGCTCCTGTGGCCCGCCGGGATCCTCACGTCGGGGATCCTGACCTTCGGGCTCTACCCGAGCTGGTTATGGTTCATCGGTCAGGCCAACTACACCTGGGGCAGCTTGCTGCTCCTTGCCGCGCTCGTGATCGAGCGCGTGCGCCGCCCGGTCCCCGTACCGTCACCCACATGACGATTGAGTCCCCGCCTGTCGAAACGCCCGCTCTGCTGCTCCACCTGGATGTGGTGAAGCGCAACGTCGCCCGGATGGCAGAGCGGGCGCGGCACCTCGGCGTGCGGTTGCGTCCCCACGCGAAAACTCACAAGTGCGCGGAGCTCGGGCGCCTGCAGCTGGAGCACGGCGCGCACGGGCTCACGGTCGCGACGCTCGTCGAGGCGCGCGAGCTCGCGCGTGCCGGGCTGACCGACCTCACCTGGGCTGTTCCGCTCGACCCGACGCATCTCCCGTCCGTGCGCGGCATCGTGGACGAGACCGGGGCCACGCTGCGGGTCGTGGTGGACGACCTCGCCACGGCCCGGGCGCTTGCGGGCTCCGACCTTCGCGTCTGGCTCAAGGTGGACTGCGGCTACCACCGCGCGGGCGTGGACCCGGCCTCGCCCTACGCGCTCGAAGTCGCCCGGGAGCTCGCCCGGGAGCGGGGCCTCGCATTCGAAGGCATCCTGAGCCATTCCGGCCACGCCTACCGGACCACCAACAGGGGCGAAGCGGCGCGCGTCGCGGAGGAGGAGCGCCGCGTGATGGTCGGGTTCGCCGAGCGGCTGCGCGTGGAAGGCATCGCCGTGCGGGAGATCAGCGTCGGCTCGACGCCGTCCATGGTCGCCGCGGAAGACCTGACCGGGGTGACCGAGGCGCGGCCGGGGAATTACGTATTCTACGACCGCACGATGGTGCTGATCGGCTGCTGCGCGCCGGAAGACGTAGGGGTCACCGTGCTGGCGTCCGTGGTCTCGCATCAGCCGGGGGCCTCGCATTTCATCGTGGACGCCGGCGCGCTCGCGCTCTCCAAGGATGCCGGGCCGGGCCACGTGGGGCCGCCGGCGATGGGCGCAGTGCAGGGCCATCCCGAGCTGAGCATGGCCGCGCTGTCACAGGAGCACGGCCTCATCCGCGCCGAGTCACGGGCGGCGATCGACGGGCGGTTCAAGGTGGGCGAGCGGATCGAGATCGTCCCCAACCATTCGTGCCTCACGGT
>QHUY01000258.1 GCA_003223415.1 Gemmatimonadota bacterium | reverse complement strand
CCGACACACTGGTCGCTGCGGCACTGGCCGCGCATCCGCGTCTCGCCGCCCGGCGCGCTGCGGTCGACCAGGCCACCCGTACGATTCAGGTCGAGCGGCTGGGAGCGCGTCCCGACTTCACGCTCACGGCGCGCTATGGGTACCGGCCTCCGTTCCTTGGACAGTTTCCCTTCCCGGGTTTCTTTTCCGCGTTCGTAGGCCTGCGCCTCCCGATCTGGGCGTGGCGCAAGCAGAGCCGGCTCGCCGATGCCGCGCGCGCGGATTCGACCGGAGCTGCGGCAGAGCTGCGCGACGCCCAGCTCCAGCTCAGTCGCGAGGTCACCGAAGCCGCCGCCCGAGTCCAAGCCTCGCAGCAGCGCCTCGCGCTGCTCGTGGACGGCGTCTTGCCCAATGCGCGGGCGACGGTCGAATCCGTGCTGCGAAGCTATCAGGTCGGTCGCACTGAATTCCTGACGCTGCTGTCGGTCGAAGATGCGCGCTACCGGGCTGAGCTGGAAGCGGCAGCGGTTGCCGCCGACTACCTGGCCCAACTCGTGATGCTGCGGCAGCTGACCGCAGAGGAGTCGCAGCCGTGAAACAGATCATTATCGGGCTGCTCGTCGCCACCTTGACGCTAACGGGATGCAAGAAGGCTCCCGTTCCGGAAATGCAGGGGGGGGGGGGGGGGGGGGGGGGGGGGGAATCCCGCTGGATCGTGCCGAAGCCGCGAGGCTCGGCATCACGTTTGCTCGGGCCGCCGAGCGTCCGGTACGGTCGTCCGTGCGGGCAGTCGGAATACTGAAGTATGCCGAGCCCAACCTCGTGTACGTCAACGCTCGGGTCGGTGGCTGGGTGGAGCACCTCTATGCGGATTACATCGGCAAGCGCGTTGCGCAAGGAGAGCCACTGCTCGCTCTGTACTCTCCCGATCTGGTGAGTGCTCAGGAGGAGTACCTGCTGGCGCGGCGGCTGAAGGACGACACGCTCGCCGGGGCCGCCCGCCGCCGACTGGAGCTCTGGGACATTCCGGCCGACCAACTCGATACGCTAGAAGCCCGCGGCACGGTGACACGCACCCTGTTGTTGCGCTCCCCGAGGAGCGGCGAGGTCACGGAAAAGATGGTCATCGAAGGGCAAGCGGTTCAGGCAGGTATGAACCTGTTCCAGATCGCCGATCGCGGCATCCTGTGGGTGGACCTGGCGATCTTCGAGCAGGACGCGGCCGCGGTGCGCGTGGGCATGTCCGCGACCGTGACGGTCGATGCGCTGCCGGGCCGGACGTTCCGCGGCCGGGTCACCTTCATCTACCCGCAGCTCGACGAGAAGACGCGCACGCTCACCGCCCGTCTCGAAGTCGAGAACGGGCGCGGCGAGCTGCGCCCGGGGATGTACGGCGCGGCGGAGCTCGTCACCGCCGCCGGCCGCCGCACGGTGAGTGTGCCGCTGACCGCGGTGCTTCCCACCGGCACCAAGGACATCGTGTTCGTGAACCGGGGCGACGGCCGGTTCCTGCCGCGGGAGGTGAGCGTTGGTCAACGCGGCGACTCGCTCGTCGAGATCGTCCAGGGCCTGAAGCCGGGCGAGGAGGTCGTGGCGTCGGCGACCTTCCTGCTCGACTCGGAGTCCAACCTCGCCGCCGCGATCCAGGGAATCATGCTTCAGATGGGCATGGGCCTGAACATGGGCGGTATGCAGAGGCCGATGCGGGAAGGAGAGCGCCGGCCATGATTGAAAAACTTCTCGCGTGGTCCCTCCGCCGCCGCGAGCTCGTCGCGCTGGGCGCGATCTTCGTCTTGGTCGCGGGCGCCGCCCTCCTGCGGACGATGCCCGTGGACGCGATCCCGGACCTCTCGGATACCCAGGTGATCGTCTCCACCGACTACCCGGGTCAAGCGCCGCAGGTGGTCGAGGATCAAGTGACGTACCCCTTGCTCACGACGTTCCTGTCCGTCCCGCGCGTGAAGGTCGTGCGGGGGCAGTCGATGTTCAGCTCGTCCTTCGTGTACGTGATCTTCCAGGATGGCACGGACCTCTATTGGGCCCGCTCGCGGGTGCTCGAATACCTCAACGCGATCCAGAGCAAGCTCCCCGCCGCCGCGAAGACCCAGCTCGGCCCGGATGCCACGGGCGTCGGTTGGGTGTTCCAGTACGCTCTCCAAGGCCCAGGGTACTCCCCCGAGCAGCTCCGGTCGATCCAAGACTTCCAGGTGCGCTACGCCCTGCAGTCGGTCCCGGGCGTCGCGGAAGTGGCAAGCCTCGGCGGCTTCGTGAAGCAGTACCAGGTCCTGCTCGATCCCGCGCGGCTCCTCGCTTACGGCGCCACCGCGCCCCAGGTCATCAACGCCGTGCGGGGGGCGAACCAGGACGTCGGCGCGCGCACCGTCGAGGTCGCGGGGTCGGACTACGCGATCCGCGGCCTGGGCTACTTCCGCGGCGTGGAAGACATTACGAACGTGGCGGTGGGGATGGGCAAGGACGGGCGGCCCGTGCGGGTGGGCGACGTGGCCCGGGTAACGATCGGCCCGGACCTGCGGCTCGGGATCGCTGAGCGGGATGGCCGAGGGGAGGCCGTCGGCGGGGTCGTGGTGATGCGCTACGGCGAGAACGCGCTGCGCGTGATCGACGCGGTCAAGCAACGCATCGCCGAGATCGCCCCGGCCCTGCCGCCGGGCATCACGATCGTCGCGACGTACGACCGCTCGGACTTGATCCACCGCTCGATCACGACGCTGTGGCGCACGCTGCTCGAGGAGTCGGTGATCGTGGCGCTCGTGTGCGCGGTGTTCCTGCTGCACGCGCGCAGCGCGCTCGTCGCGATCGCGACGCTGCCGCTCGGGATTCTCATCGCACTCGCGGCGAC
>QHUY01000257.1 GCA_003223415.1 Gemmatimonadota bacterium | reverse complement strand
CGATCAGGTGCCCCACTACATCGAACGGACTAAACGTGTCGGGACCTTCAGTGCTTCGGACCCAGGGCTCACCCAGGCCGTCGAGGAGCGCCCGGAGCGTGGCAGGCGAACGTCGCAGCACCTCTATCGACAGGTCGAGATCGAAATCCATAGGTGGCGCCTAGCGGATGTCATTTTGGCGGCAACGAGCCCGCGCGCCGTCTCGGGAATCACCGCATCACTGAGGACAATGAGGCTGCCGCGCTCGGGCACTCCCCGGTTCGTGTCGGTCGGATCTCGAGAATCTGGTCGACGAGAAAGTAGTGTCGGCTGTAATAGATGCTGCCAGAATCCTCGCGAATTCCACGGAGGCGGACGAACAAGCGCTGGTACGGGCTCGTGGCGTTGAGCCCGTAGCGTGTGGCGAGTGTGGCATCACTGACGTGCCAGATGGCCGTGGGTAGGTCGCAAGGGACGAGGTTCCCCTCGTGGTCGTGGACGTAGAGGCCGCGGACCTCGATCGGGCGTTGGCACGCCAATAGAAGACTGGAGCTTACGAGGAGGCTGAGTACCCGCATGGGTCGCCACGAAAGGATAGGCGATCCGTCCCCCGGCGCAACTGTGGTCCAACTCATGAGAGACCGGCACGAGAGGATCGCTGCGCCGGGCGGAGCGCCTTCTCGAACCAATGGTGCGCATAGGGTTCGTCATTGAAAGGGCTGACTTCGCGATACCCGCTGCTCCTGTAGAGCGCGTGCGCCTCGGTTAGGGCCTTGTTGGTTTCCAGACGGAGCAGCGGGAGGCGCCGCCGCCGAGCCAGCTCCTCGAGCCGCAGCAGGATACGCTTGCCAATGCCGAGCCCGCGAGAGGATGGCGCCACCCACATCCGCTTGATTTCGCCATAGCCGGCATGGCACTTCAGAGCGCCACAGCCGACCGGTTCGCCCTTGAGTGTCGCCACTATCAGGAACCCGTGCGGCGGCCTCAGGGCCTCTGCCGCGGCAGGAATGCTGCGCGCCGGATCGAAGCCGCCCTCGAAGCGCTCGGCAAGCTCTTGGAAGTAGCACCCGATGCAGTATCGAGCCGCACGGCTGCCCGGATCCGCCACGTGGAGCTGGACGGCGCTGGCGAGCAGCAGGCGCTCGACGGCATGCATCGCGGTGACTAGCGACGCGCGCTGTGCCTCGCTGAGCCTGCCGAGCAGGGACGCGGCGGCCTTGTCGGAGCGGCGGTTCAACACCGTCAGTTCCCTGCGGCCCGCCTTCGTCAGGTGCACGAGGTGCACGCGGGCGTCCGGCGATGATGCAACGGTGCGAATCAGACCCTCGGCTTCCAGCGTCCGCAGCAGGCGGCTGGTGTACCCGGAGTCCAGGCTCAGGCGGGCGCGCAGTTGCCGCACCTCGATGCCATCGCGGCCAATCTCGAACAGCAGGCGAGACGCGCCGAGGGTGCGATCGCGGCCCAGGAACTGGTCCGCCAATGCGCCGATCTGCTGGGTCACGGTGCGATTGAAGCTACGCACCTGGGCGATCGCATCCATTTATCTGACATTAGTCAGAGAATGGCAGGGCCGCCAGGGACGTCGGTTAGTCCGACACAGCGCCGTCCCCTTCGAGCCGGCCGGGCGGGAATAAAATCAGAGTGGCGAGCGCAAGGGCGAACCCCACTGCGGGGGCGGTTCCTCCGGTGAGGAAATAACCGACGGCAGCGACCAGCCCGGCTCCCTCGATGGCAGCCCAGAGCACGATAGCGGCGCCCCGGGTACCGGCCTCGCTCCAGTACGCGTTCGGGTCTTGGCGCGGACGGCGCTCCGGAACCCTAGGGCGAAGCGCGCCCACCGCGAGAACCAGCAGGACGATAGCTACCGCAGCGAGAACGAGCGTGAGCACGGGAGCGTCCTCGACGGAGGGCCGTTGCAACACTCGACGCACGAGATAGAGTGTCGCTCCACTGAGGACCAGGCCCACGATGAGCGCAATATGGAGTACCCGAACGACGCGCGGCGCGCTGGCGAGTTGGGGAGCTCGGTCCATTTGGGACTCTTGAGCGCCTGCTAGGAGGCACACCGCGCACGCGCTGCGGGCAACACGCCCGCAGCGCACCCGCGTACGTTCCTCAGCGCTGTGGGTCCGCTCGGCGCGTTGCCGATCCTTGCGCCAGCAGCCGTTCGGCGAAGTCCAGGCGCTCCTGCGTTTCGCTCAGCTGCTGCTGCAGCGTGTCCAGCTCGGCTTCGAGCGCTTCAAGCCGGGCTGGGAGCTCGCTCCGGTCCGGGCGCTGCCGCAGCCGCTGGGCCCATAG
>QHUY01000086.1 GCA_003223415.1 Gemmatimonadota bacterium | reverse complement strand
AGCCGAGCTGGTACCTCGTCGCGACGGACGATCGGATGATTCCACCGGTAGCGCAGCGTTTCATGTCCAAGCGGGCGGGCTCGACGGTGGGCGAGGCGCCTGGCAGTCACGCGATCTATGTGTCGCGTCCTGCTCCGGTTGTTGCGCTCATCGAACAGGCCGCGAGGGCGCTCGAAACGGCGTCGCGCTGAACCACAACGCAATCCCGATTTCTTGCAGTGTCGCCGCCGGCGTAGTTGGACTTGGTCAGTTCCGGCGCTGCCTGGGAGGCGGCCGCCGCGCCGGCGGGGGGATTGGTCAGTGGATCGGCGAGGTCTCCTTCCGAGGGGCGAACACGAACAGCAGCACGGCCCCCAGGCCGGTCACGGCCACGCCGGCCAGCAGCTCGCCGCGTTTGTTGGGAAGTTGAGTCGCCATCAGCGCCATGACCGCCGTATGCGCGACACTGGACCATGCGGCAAACGCAATCAAGCTGCGATGCGCGGAGGGGTTGCGTGCCGCGAGCACCAGGAAAACGCCGAGCGTCGCCAACATGGTCCAGAACATCGGCGCCGCCGTCGCCCCAGTCGGGCGCAGCCCGGCCAGGAAAGAGGTCACCAGAGGATAGAGATTGGCGACGGCCGTTGACAGACCCAACAGCACCAGAATGACCTGCAGCGCTCGTTCTCGCTTAGACGTCACGGCCATTGGAGCCCTCCCGAAGTAGATGCGCTGCGACGAGGATGATCCAAATCCCCTGCAACAGCGTGACGACCACAATACCGACTACGGTCAGGCGGAGCCAGCCGGTCACAATGCCGAGCGCGAGCATCGCGCCCACAATCACGCCCGGCCGCAGCAACGGGTCAGCGTCAGTCGTTGTGAGTCTTGGGGCCTTTTCCTTGGACGACGGTCCCTAGGGGAGTGGAACGAAGAGTAGTCTAGATCGTTTGCGCGAGCCGTAGCGCGTCCACAAGAGAGAGTGCCTCACCCTGGGCGAGTGCGCGCGCGTATGCGGCATCACCAAGCTGTTTGCGCGCCTTCGCACTGTAGCGATCCAGCTCGTACTGGTCGTCCGGGTCCAATGTGACGCCGGACGCCGCGAAGAGTTTGCGAGCGGCGCCGTAGAGCTTCGCGGCGCGGGAGGCGTCACCGGCGTCTGCAGCCACCGCGGCGAAGGCCGCCACCATAAATTCCTGGGAAACCTCGTCGTGCAAGACTGCAAATCGTCCCACGGCGTCCCGGAACAACCACCGCGCGTCCGCTCGCCTGCCCTCGTGCAGTCGCACATAGCCTAGGTTCATCAGCTCACCGGCGACCCCTGCTCCGTCTGACAGCGAGCGGTATCGCGCAAGGGTCCGCTCGTAGAGTAATGCGGCATCACTATCGCGGCCTGTCATGCGATTCACCGCGGCGACCATATGCGACGGACCAATCGCGCCGAGGGTGTCGCCCGTCTGGATGAGCAGGGCGGAGGCCTCACCCGCGTGCGCGCGCACGCTGTCATACGCGCCTACGCGCAGCTCCACACGCGACAGACCGACCAGTGCCTGCGTGATCGCCGCCGTATCGGCAATCGCGGTCGCTATCAGAAGACTCTGCTCGTTCGCGCTGCGGGATGCCTCCTGGTCGCGTCAAATCCCGCCGTCCCGACGAGCGAAGATCAAGCCTCACGGCCACTGGCGTGAGGCTTTTTGTTGGTGCCAAGAAAGCTTACGGCTGGCCGGCGACCTTGACGGGCATACTGCTATTATTCGTCGTACCGTCGCCGAGCCCGCCCCAAAAGCCCATCCCCCAGCAGTACGCGACGCCGCCGGTGGTGACGCCGCAGGTGTGGACGGCGCCCGCGCTCACCATCGCGAAGGTGTACCCACCCAAGACGGCCACGGGGGTTGAGCTGTTCGTCATCGTGCCGGTGCCGAGTTCGCCGTACACGTTGTAGCCCCAGCAGTACGCGGCGCCTCCGGTGGTGACGCCGCAAGTGTGGCCGCCTCCCGCGCTCACCGTCACGAAGGCGTACCCGCCCGCGACGGCCACGGGCGTCGGTGAGAAGCTATCCCCCCAGCAATAGGCGGCGCTCTCGGTCGTGACGCCGCAGGTGTGCTCGGCGCCCGCGCTCACCGTCATGAAGGTGTGCCCACCGGCCACGGCCACGGGCGTCGAGCTGCCACTGGTCGTTGAGTCGGTGCCGAGCTGGCCGTAGCTGTTATCCCCCCAGCAGTACGCGGCGCCGCCGGTAGCGACGCTGCACGCGTAGTTGAAGCTGTAGTCTCCCTCATCCGACACGTAGAGCTCGCCGCCCGCGCTCACGGTCACGAAGGTATGCCCACCTGTGACGGCCACGGGCGTCGGTGAGAAGCCATAACCCCAGCAATACGCGGTGCCGCCGGTGGTGACGCCACACGTCTGGCCGTAGCCCGCGCTCACCGTCGCGAAGGTGAGAACGACGGGGACGGGCGGCGGCAAGATGACCGTGACCGCCACGGTCCCATTCTTCCCTTCCGCTGTGGCCGTGATCGTGGCTGAGCCTACCGCCACGGCTGTCACCAACCCCGCCGCGGACACCGTTGCCACGGCCGTGTTGCTGCTCGCCCACGTCACCGCACGCCCCGTGAGCACGTTCCCGGCCGAATCCTTGGTCGTTGCCGTCAGCTGCGCCGTGCTTCCAACAAGGAGTGTGCTTGGAGACGGAGCCACGGTGACCGACGCGATCGCGGCGGGCGCGGGCGGTGAAGTCGAGTCGTTGCACGCAATGCCCATGAGTAATGCCGCGGTCAGAAGCAATGTCTTTGTCATCGAAGGCATGCTCATAGGCCCCTCCGCTCTGCCACCGCCGAACCACGGGACCGATCGACCTCGCTCACAAACCGCGCGACGCGCCGCCCGAGTTGTTGCCCCTCATCGACGTCGAATCGGTAGTGAATGCCGGCGTAAATCCGTGCGAGCCCGGCTTGGTCCACCATGGCATTCAGGCTATCGGCCTTCGCCGGAAAGAACTCGCTCAACATCTCGGCGGCCGCCCCGGAGAAGCAGCTGTGCGCCGAGGGGTACGACGGGTGATTAGGCAGACCGATCGCCGGGATCAGCTTGATGGCAGGGTCGGCCTGCGGGGGACGAATGAACCAGTACGTGAGCTTCGCGTCGAAGCAGCCGATCGCCGCGTCCATCATAGCCGCGTCGAGCAGCGCGAACACGTGCGTTGCTTCACGCTCGCGCAGCCCGCTCTCCTCGATCCAGCCCGTGGCCATCACGTTCCAGAAGCCCGAGATGGTGCTTGTGCCCGCGCCCTTCGCCCAGAACTGGGCGATGTTCACCTGCTCAGCCGTGCGGGCGTCCGAGATGTTCCGCACCTCGGCGAGCGCGGCGAGGTAGGGCGGCGACCCGAACGCTGGCGGCGGCGCCGGCCGGAACTGATCGGCCGCCGTGAGGAAGAACGGTCGCATCCCTGGGAGCTGTGCGTTGACGGGCGGCTGGGGCGGCTTCGCGCTGCTGAACCACAAGCCCGGCCCGACTGGGACCGTGCCGGTCCAGGGCAGGTCGAATCCGTCGGTCAGCGCCCGCGCGATCGCCTCCGCGCCCACCTGCCGGCCCACCGTCTCACCCCGCGCGAAGTCAGGATGCGGCTGTCCCGGTCCCGCGTTCGCCTGCTCCTGGACTGTTGCCTCAAAGAGTTGCTCCTCGGCGGGATCGAAGTAGGTCAGCACGGCGGCGGACGCGCCCGCGACCGCCCCGCGGTCTGCTTCGAGCCGGCTGCGGCCGATACGGCCGAGGCCATTCCAGGGCTCGAGCTCCGTCTCGGACTCGTTCCCGCCGATCGCGTCCTCGGCACGCACCACCGCGTCATGCTGCGCTACGCCGAGATAGGCATACACCCGCGTCGCGGCCGCGGAGTTGCGGGAGATTGTGGATTGCATGACGAAGTTACGCGCGATCTCTTGCCACTCGGGGCTTGCGAGCCCCTGAATGGACGACAGTCCCGCCGCGCGGTCCGCGCTCAGGGGCTGCGCGGTCGGGGCGGTGCCTGTGGGATGGTCACTGCAGCCGCCCAGCGCCACGACGCCGAAGAGCAATACGACTGTCGAAGACTGCTGCACGATGTTCACGGGTCCTCCTTATGGGTTTGCCGCCCTGTGGGCGCGGGACTAGTTTCAGGATACGGAGCCAGTTTGAGGCGGACGCATCACGTGACCGTGATGGGACCGTCACGCCGCCGTGACAGCACGCCGCGCCTCGTAGTCTTGGAACTGCGCCCCCGACGCCGAGAGGGCTTCCTATGATTGAGTTCCGGCTGCTCGGAACTCTGAGCCTCACAACCGCAGATGGACGTGAGGTCGGCAGCTTGCTCAGCCAGCCCCGTCGGCTCGCCCTCCTCGCCTACCTCGCCGCCGCGACACCTCGAGGCCCGCATCGGCGCGATACTCTGCTCGCGCTTTTCTGGCCGGAGCTCGATCAGGAGCACGCACGCGCGGCCCTGCGCCAGTCGCTCCACGTGCTCCGCAGCGCGCTCGGCGCCGACACGATGGTGAGCCGCGGCGACGAGGAGATCGGGCTGGATTTCGAACGGATTTGGTGCGACGTGGCTGTGTTCGCCCGTGCCATGGATGGCGGAGAGCTAGGGCAGGCGCTCGACCTCTACCGTGGCAACCTCCTGGAAGGATTCTTCATCTCCGACGCACCAGAATTCGAGCGGTGGCTTGAGTCCGAACGCGCCAGGCTCGCCGGCGCGGCCGCGCGCACAGCACGGGCGCTCGCCGAGAGCTGCGAGAAGCGCGGGGACCTTACGACTGCCGCGCGCTGGGCGCGCCGGGCGATCGAGCTGGCGCCGAACGATGAGGGCCTGCTGCGCAAGCTGATCGCCATACTCGACCGCAACGGGGACCGGGCGGGTGCTTTGCAGGCGTACGAAGAGTTCGCGCAGCGGCTTGCCGCGGAGTACGAGGCCGAGCCCGCCGCCGAGACCAAGGCGTTGCTCGCGGCGGTGCGCGCGCGGGAGAAGGCGGCCCCCGTCACGTTGGCGGGCCAGTCGCTCGCGGAGCCGACACCGCTCGCAGTAGCGGTCCCGTCGCCGCGCGGGCGTCGCGCCGTGATCGCCGCCGTCGTCCCTCTGGCGGCGCTGGTCCTACTCGTCGCCGGCCGTTGGCTGTGGGACCGCGCCGCCAGCGGCACGACGGGCTCGACTACCACGGACCGTACGCGGCTCGCGGTGCTGCCACTCAAAACCATCGGCACCGATGCCCGGGACGCCTATGTGGCTGAGGGGATCACGGAGGAGCTGATCGCGACGCTGTCCCAGATCAGCGCCCTGCGGGTGCTCGCCCGCGGCGCGGTGCAGCGCTACGCCGCCCCATCCGCGGGTTCGGCCGACATCGCGCGCGACCTCGGCGTCGGGACCGTGCTCGAGGGGACCGTGGGGCGCCAGGGCGAGCGCCTGCGCATCCATGTCGAGCTCGTCGACTCGCGTACGCAAGAGAACCTCTGGTCGCACACGTACGACGAGCGCCTCCAGGACGCGCTCACCGTCCAGCGGGAGGTGGCCCGGTCGGTTGCGGACAAGCTGCAGGTCCGCCTGCTCGCCACCGAGCAGGCCCAGCTGGGCCGGCGGACGACGCCGAACGCCACCGCCTACGACCTCTACCTGCGCGGCCTGTACGAATCCCACCGGGAGAGTCGCGCGGCGACCGACTCCGCCATCGCGCTGCTGCAACGCGCCACGACCGCCGACCCGCAGTTCGCCCCCGGCTACTCGGCGCTCGCGTACGCCTACACGGAGAAGCTCTTTGACTACGACTCCGACCGGCGGTGGGAGGAGCGGGCCTACGTCGCGATCCAGAAGACGCTGGCCCTCGACCCCGATCTGGCGGACGCGTACCTCGCGCGAGGCAAGCTGACCTGGACGCTCGCGAACCACTTCCCGCACGCCCGGGCAATCCAGGACATGAAGCGCGCGCTGGCCCTAAACCCGAACCTGGCAACGGCGCACTACTGGCTGGGCGCCGTCTACATGCACATCGGACTGCTGGACAAGGCCCTCCAGGAGTTGCGCCTCGCGGTGAGTCTTGACCCGAGCGTCCCCGAGGCGCCGCCGCGCATCGCCCGGGTGCACTGGTACGAGCAGCAGTTCGACACCGCACTCGTGGAGTTCGAGCGGATGCCCGGGTGGGAGGACGAGCATGCGCTGGTGCTCGATCACCTGGGACGGACCGACGAAGCGCTCCGGCTGCTGCAGCAGGCGGAGGGACGGGGGCCGCGCGAGCCGGCGGACATCGCGTCGGCGCGGGCGGTCATCCTGGCGCGTCGTGGACAGCGCGCCGGGATGACGCAGCAGATCGCGGTCGCCGTGGCCAGGGGGAGCGGGCTCTCCCATTTCCACCACGCCGAGTACAACATCGCGACCGCCTACGCCCTGCAGGGGGATCACGCCAGGGCGCTGGCATGGCTGCGCCGGACTGCCGAAGACGGGCTACCCTGCTATCCGCTGTTCGCTGGGGACCCCTACCTCGACAGCCTGCGGCGGGACCCGCAGTTCGTCGCCTTCCTCGCCCGATTGAAGGCCCAGTGGGAGAATTACATAGCGACGCTGTAATCGCAACTCCAGCTCCCGCGGCGCGCTGTGAGTTGTGCTGTGAGTTTCTCACGACACTCGGTTGATCTTCGGGACTCATGTTACGACACCGATGCCCAGAACGTCGCGTGATTACTACTTAGTGTCGTAACTCGGGCCTCTAGTGATTCGCATGGGGTGCAGCGCCCTTCCAACCCCCTCACTCCACCGCGCTGCGCTGCGCGTCAGGGGGTCGCGGGTTGAGCTGCGGCCGCTGCGCGGCCTCGCTCCGCTTGACCGGCTGCGCCGGTCACCGGCGCTTCGCGCCGGACGCGTCAAATCCGGCCGTCCCGATTGGAACGGCGAGCCGAAAGGCTCGCCGTTTGTCGTTGTACCGGGCACTTGACAATACTCCTCGCGAGGAGTAATTATCTCCCATGTCAGTTCCCACGCCTGCCGCCGCAATGGCGATTCGCGATTCGCTGGAAGAGGAGGTGCTTATCGCGCTGGTCCGGGCCGCATGGCTGGCGGCCGAACGATCCAACGCGGTGACCGCCGCCGCCGGGCTCTCGCCGTCGCAATACAACGTCCTGCGAATTCTCCGCGCGGCGGGGCGGGGTGGACTATCCTGCACCGCGATCGGAGCGCGGATGGTGACGCGCGATTCCGATCTCACTCGCCTGATGTCGGGTCTGGCGCGCGCAGGACTCGTTGTGCGCGGTACCGATGCCAACGATCGCCGTCGCAGCACCAATCGGATCACGGCCGCGGGGAGGGCCCTGCTGAGTCGTCTCGATCGCGACGTAGCCGAAGCCGCGAAGCAGACCCTAGGGTCTCTCGGTCGTACTCAACTCACCGCGCTCCGCGACCTCCTGGTCGCCTTCGCACCACCCCAACTCTCGGACTCCACATGACACATCGCTCTCGCGTCCCCGCATTGCTGCTACCGTTCGCGCTCCTGGCCTCCACGCCTCACGTGGAGCACTCTCTGGAGGTTGTCATGTCCCCCGCTGAGGAACAGCTGCGCGCGTTGTTGGCGACCTATGAAACGTCCCTGAACGCCAACGACGCGGCTCGGATCGAACAGCTCTACGCCGAGGACGGCGTCTTCATGCCCGCTGACTTCCCGACGGCGTCTGGCAGGTCGGCGGTCCGAGGCGCGTACGACGCGGTGTTTTCGAACATCCGTATCGCGATCCACTTCACGGTCGACGAGCTGACGGTGAAGGGCGATGTCGCGTACGCGCGGACCCACTCGGCGGGCACGGCCACCGTCGTGGCCACGGGAGCGAGCGGGCCCGAGAACAACCGGGAGCTCTTCATTTTCGCTCGGGGCACGAATGGCTGGAAGATCGCTCGCTACATGTTCAACAAGGCATCATGACCAAGAGAATTCGCGTCGGTATCATCGGTGCTAATCCGGATCGCGGCTGGGCGGCGCAGGCGCACATCCCTGCCTTGAAGTCGCTCCCGGATGACTTCGAGATCACGGCGCTGTCCACCAGCCGGCGCGAATCCGCCGATGCCGCCAGCAAGCGCTTCGGCGTGCCTCTCGCGTTCGACAACCATCACGACCTCGTGAAGCGCGCTGACGTGGACGTCGTGGCCATCACCGTGAAGGTGCCGCATCACTTCGAGCTGGCGACTGCGGCGCTCAGGGCCGGGAAGGCCGTGTATTGCGAATGGCCACTCGGCAACGGCTTACAGGAGGCGGAGACGCTGGCCGCATTGGCGAAGAAGCAAGGCGTCCTCGCTGTCGCGGGGTTGCAGGCACGCGCTGCGCCGTCGGTGGTCTACGTGCGCGACCTGGTCCGGCAAGGGTACGTTGGTGAGGTGCTCTCCACCACCCTGATCGGCTCGGGAATGGGCTGGGGTGGGGCGGTGGAGCCGTACAACGCTTACCTCAACGACAGGAAGAACGGCGCGACGCTGCTCTCGATCGCGCTCGGCCACGCAGCCGACGCGCTGTGCTACTGCCTCGGCGAGGTGCGAGAGCTATCCGCCACGATGACCATGCGCCGAAAGTCATTCACGATCGCGAGTACGGGAGAGAGCAGGCCGATGAACGCGAACGATCAGGTGTGCGTCGCCGCACTGCTTGAGGGCGGCGCCGCGCTCGCGATTCATTATCGCGGCGGGCGTTCGCGCGGCACGAACCTGCTCTGGGAGATCAACGGCACCGAGGGCGACCTACAGGTTACGGCTGACGGCGGCCAGGCCCAGATCTTCGAGATGACCGTACGTGGCGGCAACGGCGCGCAGTCCTCGCTCGAGGTCCTGCCCGTGCCGCAGCAGTACCGGTTGTCGCCGCTGCACGGCCCTTCCACCAACGTCGCCCAGGCGTACGCGCGTTTCGCCCGCGACTATCGCGAGGGAACGCATCTGTGCCCCACGTTCGACGATGCGGTCACGCGCCATCGGATGTTGGACGCGATCGAGAAGGCCGCGGCAACCGGTCAGCGTCAAACGCCCGGTTGATCCGGCGGGAGCATTCATAATCGCTGATATGTTTGCCGTAATGTTTGCCGTTCAGGGGGTTGTCGGTATGTGAGCCCGTTGTGAAGCCGTT
>QHUY01000250.1 GCA_003223415.1 Gemmatimonadota bacterium | reverse complement strand
CAGCTCTCCCAGCCAGCCGACTACACCGACGTCCAGCTTGGCGTGGTTCATACGCAGCCGGTTTTCACTCAACCCGCGCCAGTCCCGCAGCTGCCGGCTTAGGTTCGCGTCGTGAACAGGGCCGGCGCGTTTTCCGCGATGAGGACGTGAGCGTGCCGCATCCGAGCGTCATCCTCCGGCTGGTCGGGTTTGCCGTCGCAGCCGGGTTGGCGATGGCGGGGATTCAGCCGCTGGTCGCCGCCACCACCGGCGCGGTCGACCTGCGTTGGGCGGTCGGGCTGACCGCGCCGACCTTGATCACGGCCGGACTGCTCTTGGGCGCGGGGCGGATCTCCGACCGCGGAGACAAGGTGCAGCCGCCGTGGTACTCGGCATGGCTCCTGCTGCCCGGCTCGTTCTTGCTCGCGGGCGCCGCGGCGATGTGCATCTTCGGCGCTCTGGTCCAGTTCTCTCTGATCCCGTGGACGATGTGGGTCCTGTTGACCAGCGGAGGCTTGCTGTGGATGGCCGCGCTGGCCCTGGTGCGAAGCCACTCCCACTGACCGGAGCGCCTGGTTATGTGAGCGGTTGGGCGCTCGGCGTGGCCGCGCGTGTCAGCCGGTCGCGGATGCCTCTCCGACCGCGCTCGATTGCACGCACGCCTTCTTCATTCTTGAATCCGCTGTTCGCTCCGCCGAGCAGGCTGTCGAGCTCCCAGGCAAGCTGCTCCGGGTCGACCCCGGCATCGATCTCGCCCGCCTCCTGGGCCTCGCGGACGGCCCGCTGCAGCGTGTACGACCAGTAGTTCTTCTTCTCGAGCACCGAATCGCGGACTGGCCCGGGGCGACGGCTGTCGAACTCTTCGGCGACCGCCCAGAAAAAGCATCCGCCGGGGAAGACCCCGCGCTCGAGGTAGGAGAGCCATGAGTTGCAGAGCGCCCAGACGCGACCGATGCCCCGCGGGGTGGCCAGGGCCGGACGGATGACCTCGTCCGTGAAAGTTCGGGCGGCGTCGTCGATCGTCGCCAGGTGCAGCTCCTCTTTGGAGCCGAAGTGAGCGAAGAGACCGCTT
>QHUY01000085.1 GCA_003223415.1 Gemmatimonadota bacterium | reverse complement strand
CTGTTCTCCTCGCTGGCGTTCGATCTCACGGTGACGTCGATCTTCACGCCCCTCATTTCCGGTGGCCGCATCGTCGTGTATCGCGAGGACCCGGGGATGCGCGGCATGGAGATCTTCAAGGTCATCGAGGACGACGGGGTCGACATCGTCAAGCTCACGCCCGCGCACCTCGCCATGATCAAAGACATGAGCCTGCGCGCCACCAAGATTCGCAAGCTGATCGTGGGCGGCGAGGACTTCAAGACCGAGCTGGCGCGCGATATCACGCGCACCTTCGGCCGTCCGGTGGAGATCTATAACGAATATGGCCCCACGGAGGCCACGGTCGGCTGCATGATTCACCGCTACGACGTCGAGAAGGATCTCGCCCTCTCGGTGCCGATCGGAATTCCTGCCGCCAATGCCGGCGTCTATGTCCTCGATGAGCATCTCAGCCCCGTGCCCACCGGCGTCATCGGTGAGATGTATTTGGCGGGAGATGGATTAGCGCGGGGCTACCTCAATCGGCCAGAGCTCACCGCGGAGAGATTCCTGACGACTGAAGACCCAAGGCAGATGGGGCGAGGGACGCAATCCTCAGTCTTCAGGCCCGAGACGTTGCGCCTGTACAAGACTGGAGACATCGCTCGCTGGAGCGCCGATGGCCGCCTGGAATTCCTGGGCCGCGCCGATCATCAAGTGAAAGTCGCCGGCGCGCGCATTGAGCTGGGCGAGATCGAGGCCCGGCTCTTGGAGCACGCCGACGTTCGCGAGTGTGTGGTGGATATCGTCAATCCGCTCGCGGTGAGAGCGTCGAAAAAGCTGAGTTACTGCTCGCGGTGCGGTCTCGCTTCCAACGTACCCGGGACAAGCTATGACCCCGAGGGGGTGTGCAACGTCTGCCGCGGGTATGACACGTACGTCGAGAAGGCGGAGGCGTATTTCAAAACAGCGGATGAACTCAAGGCCATCGTCGCGGAGATGAAGGCTGCCCGCACGGGCGAGTACGACTGCCTAGTGCTGTTGAGCGGCGGTAAAGACAGTACGTACATGCTGTATCAGCTCTGCGGCTTGGGACTGAAGCCGCTGGTCTTCACCTTGGATAATGGCTTCATCTCGGAAGCGGCCAAGGCCAACATCCGCCGTGTCGTGCAGTCGCTGGGCGTCGAGCTCGTCGTCGGGGGTACGCCCCACATGCAGGAGATCTTCGTCGACAGCCTCAAGCGCTTCGCCAACGTCTGCAATGGCTGTTTCAAGACCATTTACACGTTGGCCACCAACCTCGCTCACGAGAAGGGGATCCGCTACATCGTCACCGGACTCTCGCGCGGTCAGTTCTTCGAGACGCGGCTCACTGAAGAGGTCTTCCAGCGTGAGGATTTCGATGTCCGCAAGCTGGACGCCCTCGTCCTCGAAGCGCGCAAGGCCTACCACAGGCGTGAGGATGCGGTCTCGTGTCATCTCGACGTGGACATCTTCCGCAGCGACGGGGTGTTCGACGACATCCAGTTTGTGGACTTCTATCGTTACTGGAGCGTGCCGCTGGCGGAGCTGCACGCCTTCTTGGAGAAGTACACGCCGTGGGTCCGTCCGTCAGACACAGGCCGCTCGACCAACTGCCTCATCAACGATGTCGGCATCTATGTCCACAAGAAGCAGCGCGGCTTCCACAACTACGCGCTGCCCTATAGCTGGGACGTGCGCCTCGGGCAGAAGACCCGCGACGAGGCAATGGCGGAGCTCGACGATGAGCTCGATGAGCCGCGCGTTCACCAGATCATGGCCCAGATCGGTTACACCGAGCCGCCACAAACGAACGAGACAAGCATCAATCGGCTGGCGGCGTACTACGTGAGCGAGACGTCGCTGACCATGACGGAGCTACGCGCCCATCTCGCGAAGTGGTTACCGGATTACATGCAGCCCACGTACTTCATCCGGATGGACAGGCTGCCGCTCACCTCGAACGGCAAGATTGATCGCCAGGCCCTACCGGCTTTCTGTTACGAGACCATCCAGCCCGCTCACGATGTCGTCGGGCCACGCACGGAAACCGAGAAGGCGCTCGCGGCCATTTGGAGCGAATTGCTGTACGTGGAGCACATCGGCATCCACGACGATTTCTTTGACCTGGGCGGCCAGTCCTTGGTGGCGATCAAGGCGGTGTCGCGTATCCGGGACGTCTTCGAGGTCGACCTGCCGCTCCGCAATCTCTTCGAGCGCCCGACGGTAGCGGGGCTGGCCGAGGTCATCGATGGGCTGTCCTGGGTGGCGAAGGCGAAGCCGCCGACCCGCAACGCCAGCGATCGCGAGGAGATCGAGCTGTGATCGTGCCGGCCTTTCTTGAGGAATTGCGCGGCCGCGACATTCAGGTCTGGGCGGACGGCGACCAGCTGCGGTGCAATGCTCCAACCGGCGTGCTGACGCCCGAGCTGCGCGATCAGCTGCGGCAGCGCAAGCGCGATATCGTGGAATTCCTGCGTTCGGCCGAGGCCCTTGCCACGCAGCAGCGGGCCATCGTACCGCTGCAGCCCCGCGGAGCGCGCGATCCCGTTTTTGCCGTGCCCGGGCATAATGGCGACGTGTTCTGCTACCGTGCCCTGGCGCAGCACCTCGGTGACGATCAGCCCTTCTTCGGGCTGCAGCCTCCCGGTGTCGACGGCCAGAGCGAGCCCTTCAGGCGCGTCGAGGACCTGGCCGCGTACTTTGCCGCGCAGATCCGCGCATACCGGCCGGACGGTCCATATGTGATTGCCGGCTATTGCGCCGGCGGAACCGTCGCTTTCGAGCTGGCGCGACAGCTTCTGCAGCACGGCGCAACTCTCAGATTCCTCGCCCTCTTCGCGGGCTCGTACCCCCCGTTTTTCCGGGCCCTGCCAGAGTTTCGACAACGCCTCGTGGAACGAGTACGGAGCGTGCGCAGGCATGCCCGTGCGCTGGCGTCGCTATCGCTCCGGGAGCGCCGCTTGTACATCGCCCAAGTGCTCCGTCAGCGCCGGGAGGGGCGTGCGGCCAGTCGCCTCGCCACGCCGGATCCGGTGCTGGCCCGGCGCGTCAGGGTGCAAGACGCTACGAGGGCCGGCGTGCGTCGCTACACACCTCAATACCTCGCCGGCCGTGTGAGCCTGTTCTTGCCCAACAAGGAATGGTTGCGTCCCGGCGACCGCAACGCGGCGCTGCGCTGGCGAGCGGTAGCGCGAGACACGGTGGAATACTGCGGGCCGGACGGCTGCGAGGGCGACGTGATGCTCCTCGAGCCCTATGTCCCTGTCATTGCCGAACTTTTCCGGCGCTGTCGCGACCACAGCAAGATGGAGGTCACTCTCTAGCGGTGGCCGAAGCCGGCGACGCCGCCGCGGCCACCGGTCCCGCCACCGTGGATTGGAACGGTCGCTCCCGCGACACGGGCCGCCTGACGAGGGCGGCCGCGACCGCCTGCGCCACCACAGCAGCGCCGGCGGGAGTGTGATGGTCGTGGTCGTAGTAGTGGTGCAGGCCCAGAGTCAGTGCCGGCCGGAGGTTGAGGTGGGCGACGCCGAGCTCGTCGGCCACCTTGGCGGCTCGCGCGTCGACGAGGCCCAACAGGCGGTTGACGGCCTCCAGGCTGTAGTACGCGCTGACCGGCTCATTCCAGGGCCTGCCGACCCCACCGTGCCAGAACCGCGCCGCTTCCTCGGCCGTGTAGTCGCCCTCGAACCATGGCTGGCGCACGACGAGCACGCGATCCGCATGGGCCTTCGCCCTGCGGACGAGGCGATGGAAATGGCGCTCGAAATGGTCCAACACGACAGCGGGGTCCGACACCGTGGTTCGCACCTCTTTCGCCTCCGCGCGCATTCGCCGCGCGGTGGCGTACCACGCCCCGGCGCGCTCCCTGATCTCTAAACGACGAAGCCACGATCGGCGCAGCCGACGCGCGACCTCAGCCAAGGCCCAGTGACTCGGCTTCCAGCCGAACGGTTGCTGCGGGTGACAGGAGAACAGCATCAGCTCCGGCACCTGCGCGGGCGCACGTGCCGGAGGTGCGCCCTCCTCCAGCCAGTGGTACACGTCGCTGGCCCCGACCATGACGAGAATCGCATCGAGGTGGCCGTACTGGGGGAGGACGCGCTCGAGAATGAGGTCCAGCTCGGCCGACCCGACTCCCGAGTGGCCGATATTGCCCACGTGCACCCGCCGAGCGCCTAGGGCGTGGAGGCTGTCCAGAGTGTTGAGCAGACGCTCGAGCGCTCCGGGCCAGCTCGTGGGCTGGTCGAGCGCGAAGCACTCGACGGCGCTCCCGCCCGCCACGAGAATCCGGTGGAGCCCGTCTTCGCCACGACGAACGCCGCCACCGCGCTCACCGTCTGCGTTGATGGGAAATCGCACCCGGCGCTCAAGCTCGGGAAAAGCCTCAGGGTCGGGCCGGATCTCCAGCCTCGCCCGTGGTGGCCACACGCAGTACCGGGAGCGCCGGCGAATCCACCAGCGGCATCCCAGCTCGGCGACGACGAGAACGACTGGAAGCGCGAGCCCGGCGACGAGCATCCCGAGCGTCACGCCCGACTCCACGCCCGCACCACCGGGAGCCGGGCCCGCAGGTCGACGTACGTGTCGTTCCGGTACACGAAGAACACCCACGTCACAGCGAAGAGCAGCACCATTGCCAGCCCCGCGCCGACGAGCCCGCCGAGGCCCTGGACGTCGAGACCGAGCTTAAACCAGAGCAGCAGAGCCAGGACCGGGAGCGCACCCAGTGTCGCCCGAGGAACCACGTAGCGTAAGTACTCGGTAACCGGCGTCTCGAGCTCCCGGCAGGCGTGCACGAGGACCAGAGCCGCGAATAGGACGTTGGGAATTGCGGTGCCCAGCGCCACGCCTGCGAGGCCCAGCGGGCGCGCCAGCATGATGCTCAGGCCCAGGTTGAGCAGGCCTGCGAGCAGAAATCCGATGGTGGGCAGGCCCGGTTTGCCAAGCGCCATTAGAATCGGCAGCGCGACGCCACGCACGGGGAGGAACACCAGGCACGAGATCATGAGGATCTGCAGCACCTGGCCCGCCGGTTTCTCGAACGTCGGATCAATCCACCAGGCGATGAACCGCGGCCCGAGGACGATCAAGAACAGCCCCGCCATCATCGTCAGCGAGAGCGCGATCTTGGACCACTTGAGGAAGGTCTCGCGCAGCTCCGCTGTCCGTCCCTGGGTCTTGAGCCTCGTCGCCATCGGCATCACGACGGCGGCGATCGCGATGACGAACTCCATGAGGTAGAGGATAAAGCTGTTGGCGACCGTGAAGTGCGGGATGGAGCTCACGTCCTGGAATTTCCCGATGACGAGCGAGTCCGTTTCGAACGACAGACGGATCCCGGCGTTCAACACGAGGACGTACAGGCTGAACGAAAAGATGCGCCGCGCCATCCCCCAGTCGAAGTCCGCCACGCGGATACGCGTGCCGGGATAGCGGCGCAGAATCAACCAAGTGCACAGGCCGAAATCGAACGCCAGGCAGGCCAGCTGGATGAGGGCCAGGACCGAGAGCGACGCCCGGAGGGTCAGCAGCACGAGCGTCAGTCCGACCCGCAGCACGAGGCTCGCGAGGCGAGCGATGTTGCGGGGCAGGAAGTCGTCGTGAGCCGAGAGCACCCCGCTCGGGAGCATCCCGACAAACCCGACGGCCACATACAGCACCGTGAGCGCGAACGCCCAGTGAGCGTCCCCGCGAATCGTCGCCGGGACATCGTACCCAATGAACAGCCCATACAGTCCCGCCCCCACCAGCAGCGCCACCCCTCCCAGCACGAGGTACAGCGCCGTGCAGCTCCCGATGGCCTGGTTCAACTTGCGCACGTCGCCTTCGGCCACGTGTTGGGCAAAGTAGCGGACGGATGCCATGGGCACGCCCAGCACAAGCAGCGCGAGGTACCCGGTGATCGAGTTGATCAGGTTCCAACTCCCGTACCCCGCGGTGCCGAGCTTGTGGAGCGTGAACGGGGTGAGCACGTAGGCCGCCACGATCGTGACGCCCGTAATGACCCAGTTGCTGCCGACGTTCTTGAGCACGAATCAGCCTCCTGCGGACCGAGCGAGCATTTGCTGTGCCAGGACTGCCCCCGCCTCGCTGACTGTGACAAAGGTCAGCGGGGTCATCCGCGACAAGCCCTCCAGGTAGGCTTGGACCGAGGCGTACAAGCGCGCGACATCGGCCGCCGTGGCGGTGAAGGGGCTCAAGCCGGGCTTGAGACTCGGACTGTGCCAGGACAATTGCAGATGGCGAATGCCCTGCTCGAGCAGTCGGCGCGACAGCGTCAGCATTTCGGCGACCGACGCCAGCTCGGGGCTCAACACAATGCGCTGGAAGAGGCCCATGCGGGAGGCCAGCCCGACGAGGTGAAGCGGCCGCAAGGCCCGCATCGCGAGCACGCCACGCATCCGGGCCCACAGGTTGAAGGGCCGGCGGCTGAAGCCGCAAGACAGCGGAATCTCGATCAGGCCACCCTCGCAGGCCGGGAAGATCACGTCGTCGTCCGGCGCCAGGCGATAGGCCGTAATCGGCGCGTCGACGAAGCTCGGACCACCGTCGACCTCCTCCCAACTGACGAACGGCATGACGCTGCTGTCCACGCGGTAGCCGCAAAACAAGAGCGCGGGGACCGTGTCGGGGCCGAGGCCATAGCGACCGGCGCGAAAGGCGCGGGGCGTGACCTGGAACGTTTCCTGAAGCGCCCCGGTCAGCCGCCGGAGCTTGGCGAGCTGCAGGTCGGCCGGCAAGTTCGCGAGCATCGAATTGCGGGGAACGAAAGTTTCGGTGAGGGGCGGTGTGTTCCAGGGGTGCAGGTGCGCCGCGATCTCGCCACCCCCCGTGGCACACGCCTCCTTCAGCACGTCCGCCGCCCGCGAGTCGGCTGCGACTTGATAGGTTGTGAAGTACGTCGGCCGCACCCCCAAGCGCTTGAAGAAGGCCGCCAGCTGCCGGAGCTCGCCGATGTTCTCCAGCGTCACATCGTGGCGGCTGCGGTGCCAGTTGTCCTCTTCGGTGTCGATGGACACGAGGAGGAGGACGCCGCCCGAGCACGGGGCGCGACGCTCACTCATCGTTCGACTCTCCCGCGGGCACGTCTCGCTCGCTCCCGCACCCCCCGCCCCTCCCCCGGAGCCAGGCCCGCAGCAGCGCCGCCGCATCCAGCGCGCGCAGCGAGCGCCCGCGCCAGCCGGGGCGGAAGACGGTGATCTCCTCGGTACAGCGCCGGGCGTCGGTCCACAGCCGTTTGTACCCATCCTCGCCGCGCAGGAAGTCGAGGCGTCGGTACCCGCGCTCGATAGCGCGCCGGATCATCGCCGCCATCAAGACGAGGCCGACGCTTTCACGGTCCCAGCGCGGATCGCGGCCGCTCTGGTAGAAGTACACGGTGTCGCGGAGCGTGAACCCATACCAGGCGGCGGCAGTCTCGCCGTCGAGGTCGAGCGTGGTCAGCCACAGTTGCTGCCGCGCCGCCAGCTCGGTCGCAAAGCGACGGTGCAGCCGCCTGAGGCTGAGGTCCTGAAACGCGCCCCCGCCGCCGCCCTCCCAACGACGTTCGTGCAGCCTCACCAAACGGCTCCATCCCTCGCTGAGGCGGTGGCCTTCATAGTCCACGATCGCCATTGAGTGGTGCCGCTGCAGGTTCCGCTCCTTGCGACGCAGCGTCTGGCGGCGCGTCCGCGTGAGCGTGGCGAGATACCGCTCCCAATCGTCGCACAGCTCAAGGTACGGGCACGCAAATAGCGCCTGGCGGCGCAGCGCATAGCCGTGACCGGCGATCGATTCGCACAGCCGGCGCGCGGTCGCTGCGTTCGGCGCCAAGTTGCTCAAATTGAGGAGATGCCAGGGCAGGTCCTCGAGAACCGGCGCGAGCGCCCCAACGTCAGCCGCAGGGTCCGCGAGCACGTCGAGATGATCCGGACAGCCCAGGTCCCCGATCGCCCAAGTGAGGGCCCTGACCGGAACACGGTGGAACGGGATGCGCCGAAGCAGCACGGGGAGCAATGCCTGGACGGCACCGCCCGCACCCCGGAGCACGAGCACGTCGCTCGCCGCGACATCGGCGGCCGGAGCCGAGTCGGCCCATGCGCGATGCCACGCCCAGCTCATGAACGGCGACGGCAATTCGGCACGCGCAAGCACCGCATCCCAGACCGCGGGCCCGAGCGCGAGGGCGTCCGACAGCGACATCCGTGTCACGCCGACTTGCGACGTGGCCTGTGTGCGCTCCGAGCTCCGCGCGTCGCCACAGCGAGCAGCGAACCCCGTCGCCAACGACGGACCTTCCACCTCCGGTTCCTCCCGATCGAACGGTGTGCGCTGGGTGGGGAGGCTGGAGCTCCTGGCCACCCCCAGTTCCCAGGGTGGGCCTGTGTGCAAGAGGCACGCCGCCCAGTCCTCCGGGGGAGTCCGTGCGCCCGAGGACGCCGTGCCGCACCTGTTGCTCCGAGGCAACACCCCCCGCCGTAGCAGGCCGCGCGAGACCATGGCGCCACTCTTGCTCCCGATCCCTCGGATCAGGTGCACTGGAGCGTCCAGACATGTGCGGCATCGCAGGCATTGTGTACCGCGAGCGGGAGCGTCCCGTGTCGGAGGCGCGAGTGCGTCGGATGTGCGCCGCGCTCAGGCACCGCGGCCCAGACGACGAGGGGTTCTACGTGCACGGGCCCGTTGGCCTCGGGATGCGCCGTCTGAGCATCATCGACTTGAGCGGCGGCCAGCAGCCGATTCTCAACGAGGACGGCTCCAAAGTCATCGTCTTCAACGGGGAGATCTACAACTACCAAGACCTCCGCCGCGGCCTCGTGGCCCGCGGCCACACCATCCGTTCACGGAGCGACACCGAGACCGTGCTGCACCTCTACGAAGAGCTCGGCGCGGGCTGCGTCACTCCCCTCCGTGGGATGTTCGCCTTCGCCATCTGGGACGCCTCCGCAGAAACCCTGCTGCTCGCCCGGGACCGGCTGGGGATCAAGCCCCTCTACGTCGTCACCGCCCCCTGGGGGATCGCCTTCGCCTCCGAGCTCAAAGCCCTGGTCGCCGCGGAGCTGACGGCCGGCGATCTCGACTGGGAGGCGCTCGACGCCTACTTCCAACTCGGCTATGTCCCGGCCCCGGCGAGCCCGTTCCGCGACATTCGCAAGCTCGAGCCAGGCCACTGGCTGCGGTGGCGCACCACCGGCGAAGTCACGGTCCGCCCCTACTGGGACCTGCCGCAGGACGCCGCTCCGGCGCCGCCCGACGTTGACGCGCACCTGGTGAGCGACGTTCCGGTCGCCGCGTTTCTGTCGGGGGGCTTGGACTCGTCGGCCGTGGTGGCGAGCATGGCGGCCGTCGCCGCTCGCCAAGGGGGGGGGGAGGTTCCCCACGCCTTCACCGCCCGCTACCAGGGCTCCGGGGCGAGGGCCGCAGACGAGACCGACTTGGCCCACCGCCTCGCCGAGCGCTACGGGGTGCAGCTCACTGTCGTCGACATCACGCCGAACCTGCGGGACGTCTTCGAGCCGATCGTGCACGCGCTCGACGAGCCGCACGCGGACGACTCTGCGATCCCCACATGGTCGCTCTCGGAGATCGTCGGGAATTCGTACAAGGTGGCTCTCACCGGGATCGGCGGGGACGAGCTGTTCGCCGGCTACCGCCGACATGTTGGGTTGCTGGCGGCGGAGCGCTACGCTCGCTTGCCGCAGGCGCTGCGCGCCGCGGCCGCCGCCGCCGGCGAGTGGATCCCCGACGCTCTGGGCAGCGAGCTCGCCGTGGACCGCGTGAAACGATTCCTCCGCGCCGGCGCGGGGCCGACGCGCGCCACTCCCGATCGCTACCTCGGCCTCCAGTGCCGCGCCGACGACCCGCTGCGGGAGCGGCTCTACACCCCGGCGATGCGCGACGCGATCGCTGGGAACGGGGCACGGGAGCGCTTCCGACACCTCCACCAGAGTGGCTCCCGGGAGGGCCTTGCAGCGGCGTTGTACCTCGACTACAAGACCTACCTCGCCGACGACATCCTCGCGCTCTCAGACCGGCTGTCGATGGCACACTCGCTGGAAATCCGGGTGCCGCTCGTGGACCATGTGCTCATTGAGCAGGTGTTCCCCCTCCCCGCCCGCCTCAAGGTCCAGCGCTGGAAGTTGAAGGCGTTGCTGAAACGTGCGCTCGTGGGGCGGCTCCCCGAAGCACACTTCCATGCCCCGAAGCGAGGCTTCGTCGGGCCAACGGCAGCGTGGTTGCGGCACGAACTACGCGGGATGGTGCTCGACGAGCTGTCCGCCGGCCGCATCGCGCGACTGGGTTATTTCAACCCGGAGGTCGTCGCGCGCCTCTTGGACGACCATTTCTCGCGCCGTCACAACCGGGAAGGGATTCTCTGGGCGCTGCTATGTTTCTCGACCTGGCACAGGCTCTTCGTTGAGGGAAACGTTCCGAGCCGGCTTGTCGCACCCCGCTTGACGGAGGGCATCACCGAACGAGCCAAGAGCGTCGTCGGGAGCGCAGCGAGTCGGTCAAGGTGGGCGGACTGAAGGAGGACTCGCCCGGGATCGGCGACCGTTGCGTCGGCGCCACGAAGCTCCATACCTCGGGCGCGCCACAAGCATGGCGCCCGTCTTGCAACAGGTCCTGAGCGTGAGCATGTCCCGATCGACTGGTGAGCCGATCCGCGTCGCGGTCATCGGTGCGGGAAAGATGGCCCGCCTACATCTGCAAGCCCTCCTGCGTGTACGCACACCTCACGCCGTCGTCGCCGTGTGCGATACGCAAGAAAGCGCCGCGCGAGAGCTCGCCGGATTGGCAGGCGCCACGCCGTACACCTCGCTCGCCGACCTCCTGCGGGAGACGAGCCCCCATCTGGTGCATGTGTGCACGCCGGCCGGCGCCCACTTCGAGCCTGCCCGCGCCGCGCTCGACGCCGGCGCCCACATCTTCGTCGAGAAGCCGTTCGTCGAGAGCGAGCGCGAGGCCCGTGAACTGCTCGAGGTCGCCTGCAAGCAGGGCCTCCTCGTCTGCGCCGGGCACCAGCAGGTCCGGGACCCGGCGTACGTGGCGCTGATGCGGCGGCTCCCCGAGCTCGGGACCGTCGTGCAGGTCGACAGCCGCTTCGCCTTCCATCCGGTCGGGCTGAGTCCCGAGCGGGCGGGCCCGCGCGCCCTGGCGGCGCAATTGCTCGACATTCTCCCGCACCCCCTGTCCACCCTGATCACCACGCTCGAGCGGGCGACAGCCGACCCGGCAGCGATCGACGTTGCCGCAGTCGTCGCGGAGCCGACCGAGCTGCACGCCGTGCTGCGGGCGAACGACATTTGCGGCTATCTCGGCGTGAGCCTCCGCGCCCGGCCCGTGGGGTCTACGCTCTCCGTCGCGGGCCGGGGTGGGACGCTGACCGCCGACTTCATCCGCACCAGCGTGACCGGTGCCGGGAACCCCGGCACCAGTCCGCTCGAGAAAGCGGCCAATCCGATGGTCGAAGCGTGGCAGATGAGCGCGGGAGCGCTCGCCGGCTTGACGCGGCGCCTGATCACGGGGGGCAACAACCCCGGCGTTGCCGAATTGATCGGGGACTTCTACGCGGCAGTCGCCCGCGGCGACTCCTCGCCGCTCGCACCCGGCCACCTGCGGCGCCTGACGGCAATCTACGAGGAGCTGGCGGCGAATGTCCGCGGCGCAGCCGAGCGCGTCGCCATTCAGCGGCCGGTGCTGCGAGCGCCGTCGCCAGCCGCGCCCGTGGCGGTCTTGACCGGGGCCCGGGGATTCTTCGGCAAGGAAATCGCCCGCGCCCTCGCCCTCCACGGGTTCCGGGTCCGGGGTATCAGCCGCTCGCCCGACGCCGACGACCCGTACGTCCACGAATGGCGCGCGCTCGATCTGAGCCGGGCGGTGCCGCCGGAGGCGTTCGCCGGCGCGGCCGTGGTGGTCCACGCGGCGGCTGAGCCAGTGGGGGGGTACCCGGGCCACCAACGAAACACGATCGACGCTACACGCAACCTGCTGCACGCCATGCAGGCCGCGGGTCGCCGCCGTCTCGTGTACGTGAGTAGCCTCTCGGTGCTGCGCCCGCCGCGCACTCCCTGGGAGCGCCAGGACGAGCGCACGCCTCTGGCCCCGCCCGATGCGCGCGACCTCGGAGCCTACGCCTGGGGAAAGACCGAAGCCGAGCGCCTCGTCGCCGCCGAAGCCCCGGTGCGCGGGATCGAGACGCGGATCCTGCGGCCAGCCGCCCTCGTGAGCCACAGCCACCCGGAGATCCCGGGACTCCTGGGCCGGCGGCTGTTCGGCCGCTGGCATCTCGGGCTGGGCCGGCCCGGGCTCCCCTTCGCAGTGTGCGAGGTCCGGCAGGCCGCCGGCGCGGTCGCGTGGTGCGCGCAGCACTTCGACGAAGCGCCGCCCGTCGTGAACCTGATCGACGACGCGATCTCCACGCGGGGCCGGCTGCTTGAAGTCTTCCGAGCACACGGCTGGCGGGGCCGCCTGGTGTGGATTCCCGTGGCCCTCTTCGCCCTGCTGTTCACGGCGGCGCGCGTGGCGTTTGGACTTGCCACACTACGCCTCCCGGCGCGCCTCGCGGTGTGGACGATCTTCCGGCCGCGCCGCTACGACACGTCCCGCGCCGCTCGACTGCTGGACGCCGCGGCGTCCGGCTCTCCGTCCCCCACGCTCGTCGCTGGGGACGCGCCCCGATGAGCAGGGAGGAGGCCGAGCCACTGCAGGCCCTCGACCAGGAAGGGAGCGGGGTCACGCCAGCGCCAGACCTCGCAGCGATCATGCCGTGGGTCAACGCGCAGGAAGTCGAGTAGCGCCCGGAGGCGTGAGCCTGCACCGTCCTCCAATTGGAGATCCGCTCGCGAGCGGCGGAGACGCAGATACAGGTGGTCCACGTCCCCCAGAAACCAGCGACTGCGGACCCCGACGCGGTAGTGACGGCCTTCCGGGACGATCTCCCCCGCGGCGCAGCGGACGAGCAGCGAGGGGAAGTCGACCCCGGCATCGATGGCCAGCTGCAGCGAACCCCAGAATCGGCCGTTCACCTCCATGACGACCTGACGGCCTGTCGCCAGCTCCCGCTTGCACTCGATCATGGCCACGCCATTCCAGCCGAGCGCCTCGAGCAGGCGGAGGCCGGGACCCACCAACCGCTCGTCGAGCGGGATGCTTTCGCGGTAAACGCTGACACCGCCGGCGGGCGGCTTCTCCCGCAGCCGGCGATGGGCGAACATGGCCACCGTCCGACCGCCCCAGCGCAGCGCGAAAAACCCCTCGCCGACGCCCGAGACCCGACGCTGCAGCAGCACCGGGAAGGCCGACGCGGGGAGCGCGGCCAGCGCGCGGCGGCACGCCACGGCGTGGGCGACGAGCGTCACGGTCGTCTTGCGCCGGGTCCCGCCGATCGCGACGACCGAACGGTGCGGCTTGACGACCGCAGGAAAGAAGGCCGCCTCAGGCACCGCTCGGTCGCTCTCCTCCCGCGTCGCGACGAGTCGGGTCTCAGGCACGTCGAAGCCGCACGCCCGGGCGAGGGTCAACACCTGCGCCTTGTCCGAAGCCGCGCGGTAGGTCGACAGGTCGGGAAATGGCAGCTCGATGCCGGCAGGCAGTGCCTGTCGGTGTTCGAGCACCGCCTCGAGGGACGGGTCGGTCATCGGCAACAACACAGCGACGCCGTGTTGCTCGGCGAGCCGACCGATCTCCGCCGCGTAGCCGGCCGGGGCGGTGAGCGGATCGGTCGCCAGGGCAAGTGGCCGCACGCCCCACGACGCGCCGGCGAGGGACACCCGAGTGGAGGCCGTGACTAAGACCGCGTGTCCCGCCCGTACCAGCGATCGAGCGGCTGCGAGGGCGGCCCGCTCGTTCCCGTCGGTGATTAAGATGCGCATGATCGTCCTCCCCCTGCCCCACCCAACGCAACATGCGGGCCGGTCGTCAGTTAACGCCCACCCCTGAACGCCTTGCTCCCCCAGCGTAGCGTCGACGCCACAGCGGCGATTTCCTTGCGCCCATCACTCCGGCCTCCGCCGTGGCTTTGGTCTTGCGGTGGGGGGTGCCGGTCCCATCGATCGCCGCGGGCAGGTGGACCAAGGGGAATACGCTCGCGTGGTGATTCCGCGCGGTAGCAATATGCCCAACAGTGCGAACGTGGGAGCCGGCCGTATGCGTGAACCGCTGCACGTGCCAAGCGAACTCGGCCCGGCGCCACAGACGCCTGCGGCGCTCGAGATTGCTGCGCCGCGCCGTGCAGCCAGGACGGCCGGATGGGATCTGCTGCTCGTCTGCGTGGCGACGTACGTTGCCACAGCCGTCGGCCGGGTGCATGAGCTGTTCCCGGTGCTGCTGCCGCTGAAGCCGACCTTTGTCGCTGCCGCGTTGGCCGTCTGCCTATACGTGATCCAGCAGTCTGGGCGGCGGCGCGTGGGGCTGCTCCGCTCGCGCACGACGACGTGTCTGCTCCTCCTGTTGCTGTGGGCCGCCCTGTCCGTCCCCGCGGCGCTCAACCAAGGCGTCGCCTTCCACTTTGTAACGGACAGCTTCGTCAAGACCGTCCTGATGTGCGTCGTGCTCGCGGGCAGCGTCCGAAGTTTTCGCGATGTCGAGCGGTTGATGCTCGTCTACTTCGTCGTCACCGTCGTGTATGCCGCGGTGGTGCTGTCGCGGTTCCAGCTCAACGCGGAGGACTGGCGCCTCAATCATCTCTACACCTACGATTCCAACGATTTTGCGACCCTGATCGCGAGCGCGATGCCGCTCGGGCTGTACTTCGTGCTCGCGCAGCGTCGCCCACTGCTGCGGGCGCTCGCGATCGTCGGCCTCGTCGTGCTGGCGGTGGGGCAGATCCGCTCGGCCTCTCGGGGCGGCTTCCTGGCCCTCCTCGCGGTCGCGGCGTTCGTGCTGCTGCGCTTCACCACGCTGCCGGCCCGATCGCGGCTGGTGGGGCTCGTCGTGATCCTCGCTGTCATCTTCACCACCGCCAGCGACCGGTACTGGATCCAGATGCAGACGATCCTCAACCCCAACCAGGACTACAACGCGACATCGGACGCGGGCCGCATCAAGACCTGGGAGCGCGGCCTCACCTATCTGGCGGGTTACCCGGTGCTCGGCGTCGGGGTGAACAACTTTCCGGTAGCCGAAGGCACCATCTCCCCGCTCGCCCGACGGCAGGAGCGCGGCATCGGGGTGCGGTGGGGCGCGGCCCATAACAGCTTCATTCAAGTAGGGGCCGAGCTCGGGATTCCGGGCTTGCTGCTCTTCGTCGGGGTGATCGCGAGCGCTTTCGCGTCCCTCGCTCGCGTGGCGCGAAACGCTCGCCGGACGGGTCCCGCCGGTATCGGCGTGTCACGTCTCGCACAAAGCCTCATGGCGGCGCTGGTCGGGTTCGTCGCTGGGGCATTCTTCCTATCGCTCGCGTACGCGGACATGCTGTACACCCTCGTGGCGTTGGCGATTGCACTCGCAAAGGTCGCGCGTGGGCCGCCGCGAGGCTACGCGTGGCAGCCCTGAGCGCCCTCCTCACCCTCGTCGCCGCCGCGCTGCTCGTGCAGACGGCGTCCGACGTGTTGAGCCTCGTGCGGCGCCTGCTCGGCCGCGAGCGGCCAGCCACGCCACCGAGCGCGGCACTTCAGCGGCTGCTCTTTCTCGTCCCGGCGCACGACGAGGAACTGCTGATCGAAGCGTGTGTGCGGTCGCTGGTACAGCTGCGCTACCCCCGCGCCCGGTTCAGCATCGTCGTGATCGCCGACAACTGTCATGATCGGACTGCTGCCCTCGCGCGGGCTGCCGGGGCCCAGTGTCTGGAACGGCGGGACCCCCACCTCCCCGGCAAGCCGCGCGCGATCGCCTGGGCACTGGACCTGCTCCCGGTGGGCGAGTATGACGCCGTGGTAATTGTGGATGCGGACACGATCGTCGACGCCGAGTGCGCCGCCCAGCTCAATGCCGCCGGACCACTGCGCGCCAAGGCCGCACAGGCGTTCTTCGACCTCAGCAACCCCGGCGAGAGCCCTATCACACGAATGGCCGCCGTGCTCGCAACGGCCACGCACCGGTTCGCCTACCCGTTGAAACAGCGAGCCGGCCTCAACGTGCCCCTCGTCGGTAACGGGATGGCGCTTGGTACCGACGTCCTGGCGAAACACGGCTGGCACGCCTTCTCCATCTGTGAGGACTGGGAGATGTATGCGCTGCTCACAGAACGCGGCGTCCCGATCGAGTGCGTGCCGAGCGCCCACGTGTATGCGCAAGAGGCGCGGTCCCTGCGCGAGAGCTCCACGCAGCGCGAGCGATGGACGGCCGGCAGGCTCACCGTCCTGGCCCGTCGAGGCCCCCGGCTCCTGCTCAGCCGATACATCGCCTTCCCTCAGAAGCTCGACGCCATCGCGGAGCTGGCGGCACCGGGACCGGCGTTGCACATCGGCCTCGTGCTGCTGTTTAGCCTCCTCAGCCTCATCCTCCATCCGCCGGCAGGAGGACTGCTCGTCGGTGCACTGGGAGCGTCGCTCCTGCGTCCCACGGCGTACACGATAGCCGCCCTGGCGGTCCACCCGGAACCGGCGCGCGCCGTCTCGGCCTTCGCGTTCCTGCCGATCTATGTGCTGTGGCGGATCGGGACAGCAGTTCGGGCCCTCCGCATGGTGGGGGACAGGCCCTGGATTCGCACGCAGCGGCACCAACACGGTGGCGCTTAAGGCCGACCTTCGCCGCCGCCGCCCGGGGCGGCCTCAGCGCCAGCTGATGTGGGTGTGGTCGTACCAGTAGTAGTCCGTCTCACTCTTGGACTCGCCCACGCCGCCCCAGGTCGGATCGATCGAGATGAAGCCCCAGTCCTGATTCGGAAACGAGCGCCCACTGTAATTCCCGACGAGCGTCCCGTCGAACCAGAACTTGATGATCCCCCCGGTGGGGTTGAAATAGAACTCCAGCCGATGCCACACCCCCAGCGTCACCGGCACGTTCTCAAAGCCCAGCCAGAGCGTCTCGGTGGACTCGCGCTCGATCTCCAGGTAGTAGGGACCGGTGCCGCGCATCACCGCGAGTTCCTGGTTCGTCCCGTCGGCATACTTGAAGAACGCAATCTTGTTCACGCCGCTCGAATGCGGTTGCCACGGATTGCTCGGCTTCCACCACATGCCGACGTAGAGCTCGCGCATCCCCGGCGGCAGGTCATAGTTCACATTGCTCGGGGAGTCGCCCCCGACAAACCCGATCGGATAGCGCTGCTGCAGCACGTTCACCGGCGAGAACGACGCGGACGCGTCCGCCACGATGCTGGCGTCCCCCATCGCGTGCGGCCAGGCCGTCCAGCCGAGCCCCGTGGTCACGTTCCACGGCATGTCGGTGACGACCGTCATCCCGGTGGGCTCGTTGGGCCACGCACCGGGCGGTGGCAGCGCCGTCACCGTGATCGCCGCGGTGCCGCTGCGGCCTTCGCTCGTGGCGGTGATCGTCGCCGGGCCGACGACGAGCCCGCTCACCAGCCCGCTGCCACTGACCGTCGCCACCGCCGCGTTGCTCGTCGCCCAGGTCACGCTCCGCCCCGTCAGCACGTTGCCGGCGGCATCCTTGAGCGTGGCCGTCAGCGGCTGCGTCGCCCCCACGGCGAGACTGGCACTCGCGGGACTGAGGGTCACCGTGGCCACCGGCGCCGTCGAAGCCGCCGTCGTGCCGCTGGCCAGGTTGGAGAGGGCCCCGAACACCGCGTTCACATTGAGCGTGCCGCGGAACGCCACCAGCTGGACCTGATAGCCCGTCGCCGCCGTGAGGCCCAGCACCGTGCAGCTGCGCTTGGCCCCGATGACACTCCCCGCCACCGGCGTGGTGCAACTGCCGCGCCCCACGCTCGGGGCGGCGCTCCAGGACAGCGTGCCGACGGCGTAGCGCACGTCATAGCTGGCCGGCTGCCCCGTGCCATCGCTCACCTCGGTGAAGGCCAGCGTCAGCGCCGTGTCCGTCACGCCCGCGACCGCCAGATCCGTCACCGTCCCGGGGTTGGTCACGGTCGCCGTCACCGTCA
>QHUY01000249.1:2191-3740 GCA_003223415.1 Gemmatimonadota bacterium | reverse complement strand
GACGGGTGAAGCTCGTGAGCGCACCCGCCGCCGAAATCCATGCGGCGATCCTGTCCGCTCAGGCGGAGTCCCCCCCCGAGGTGCAGGCGACCGACCTCCGCGGCAGCGATCTGGTCCTCCTCGCCGACGAAGAGGAGACGATCGCCGACCTGCGCACGCTCGCCAACCAGGCGCCGGTGATCAAGCTCGTGAACGTGATGATCCTCGAGGCGCTGCGGGCGCGCGCCAGCGACATCCACCTGGAGGCGACGCCCGAGGGGCTGCGGGTGCGCTACCGCATCGACGGTGTGCTGCATGACATCTCCCGCCCGCCGCGCCAGTATCAAGCAGCCGTGCTGAGTCGCATCAAGATCATGGCCAGCCTCAATATCGCCGAGCGCCGCCTCGCCCAGGATGGGCGCATCCGGCTGCGGTTGTCGGACCGGGAGCTCGACCTGCGCGTGTCGATCAGCCCCACGCTGCACGGCGAGGGTGTGGTGCTCCGGATCCTCGATCGCGGCGCGGGCGTCCGCAACCTGGACGAGCTCGGCATGCCCGGCTCGGCGCTCGAGCGCTTCGAGCGCCTGATTCGCCAACCGCACGGCATCATTCTCGTGACCGGCCCCACCGGCTCGGGCAAGACCACCACGCTGTACGGCGCGCTCGCGCGCCTGAACCAACCCGGCGTGAAGATCGTGACGGTGGAGGACCCCGTCGAATACCAGATCGCCGACGTGACGCAGATCCCCGTCAATCCCAAGATCGGCCTGACCTTCGCCGCGGCGCTCCGCTCCATCCTGCGCCATGACCCGGACATCATCATGGTGGGCGAGATGCGCGACCGCGAGACGGCCGAGATCGCGATCCAAGCGGCGCTCACCGGGCATCTGGTGTTCTCGACGCTGCACACGAACGACGCGCCGAGCGGCGTGACGCGCATGGTGGACATGGGCATCGAACCGTACCTTGTCGCCGCCACGGTCCTGGCGATCGTGGGGCAGCGCCTGGTGCGGCTGGTGTGCGAGGCCTGCGCCGAGGACTTCCGCCCGCCAGCGGACCTGGTGGCGCAGGTGACGACGGGGGGGGGGCCAGACATCCCCCAGCCGCGGTTCCGGCGCGGGCGCGGCTGCGACGCCTGTGCGGGTACCGGCTACCGCGGGCGCACCGGTCTCTACGAGCTGATGCCGATGAGCGAGGACTTGCGCGACAGCGTCGTCAAGCGCGCTCCGCTCGCCGAGATCCGCGCGCTGGCGCAGGCGCAGGGCATGGCGCCGCTGCGCGCGTCGGGGTGGGAGAAGGCAGGCGCGGGCACCACGACGCTTGAGGAAGTCCTGCGGGTGACGCGGGACGAGGCGCTCGGATGAGCGTGCGGTTCCGCTACCGCGCGGCCACAGCGGACGGGCAGGTGGTGGAAGGATTGGTGCACGCCCCCTCGCGCCAGTCGGTGCTGGAGGAGTTGCGTCGCCAGCGCCTCTATCCGGTCACGGTCGACGAGTCGACGCCGGCCGCCGCGGCGCGTGTGGAACGGCGGCTCGGCCGCCGCGCGGCCGTGACGCTCTGGACCCGGAAC
>QHUY01000249.1:0-2003 GCA_003223415.1 Gemmatimonadota bacterium | reverse complement strand
GAGCTGCGGTCCCAGGTCCTCTCGGCGTTGCTCTACCCCGCCCTCATGACGGTGGTCGCGACCATCGGGGTGATCGTTCTCTTGGGATTCGTGATTCCGCGGTTCGCCGCGATCCTCTCGGACGTGGGCGGCACTTTGCCCCTCAGCACCCGCCTGCTCCTCGGCGCGAGTGCCCTGCTCACGAAAGTGTGGTGGCTGTGGCTGTTGCTCGGGGCGACTGCGGCCTACCTGATCCCGAGCACCCTCGCCCGTCCCGAAACGCGCCGCCGCTGGCACGCGGCCCGGCTGACGTGGCCCTGGATCGGGGACATCGAGCTCAAGTACTCGACGGCGCGGTTCGCCCGCACACTGGGTCTGCTCTTGAAGAGCGGCGTGCCGGCGCTCCCCGCGCTCAAGATCGCCCGGGCGTCGGCGACCAACCTCGTGGTGCAGGAAAGCGTGGACCGCGCGGCGGCCGCGCTGACGGAGGGGAGCGCGCTCGCCCCGTCGCTCGCCGGGACGTTACCGCCGCTGGCCCTCCAGATGATCGCCGTGGGGGAGGAGAGCGGCCAGCTCGAGGAGTTGTGCCTGCGCGTCGCTGACACCTACGACGGCGAGGTGCGACGCGCGCTGCGGACGGGCGTGGCACTCCTCGAGCCCGCGCTCATCCTGATCTTCGGCGCCCTGGTGGGGTTCGTTGCGCTCGGGATGCTCCAGGCGATTTACGGCATCAACCTCAAGGCATTCTAGAGATCCCGCTCCTGCCACGCCCGCAGCACCAGCCGCACGCCGACGACTGCATAGACCGCCTGGATCTCGTGGGTCAGGGGATGCCCGTCTTGCCATCCCCGGCCGACGATCAAGAGACGGCTGGGTATCACCGCGAGACGTGGCGCAGGGACGCTGGCCACCTGGCCTGACGTCCCACCCAGCGGCCCGAAGGGGCCGGTCGTCGTCATGAAGACCTCTCCGGTCTCGCGGCGCCGCACGACGCTCCGTGCCATCGCGCTCGAGATCCCCGGCAAGGCGGCGAGCACGGGCTCGGGAGCGGAGTTGATGTTCACGGAGCCGTCGCTCCACACCGTGACGTACGGCGCGACCGCGAGCGCGAGCGAATCGTCGATGCCCGGGATGTAGGCGAGCTCACCGAGCCGATTGAGCGGCGCCTGTTTGAGCGCGGCGACCACCTCCTCAGCATGGCTGTCGGTGGTGAACTGCCGGAACAACCCTTGTAGGGTCGCCTCGTCGGCGCGGTTTACATCGATGCGCGCGTTCAGATCCACGACCGCCACGCCGAACCGCCCGCTTCCCAGATCGACGTCGGTGAGGGGCGCGAGGCGCGCGGCCAGCTCCCGGAACGTGGTGATGCGCTCGGGCAGGCTCCGCGCCGAGTCGAGCAGCGCTTCGATCCGCACCGTCGCGGCGAGGATGCCGCTCTCGGCACCGTAGCGGGCGATGGTGCGCGAGCGCAGGCTCGAGAGGATCTCTGCCTCCGACCGCGCCTGCGAAGCGACTTCGGCAACGATCGCGCCCAGCAGCACCAGCAGCCACAGGACGAAAATCAGCGCGACGCCGCGGCGATCCCCGCGCTTCATTGTGGAGCGCTGCCCGGCGGCGGGGCGGCTCCCGGCGGCGGAGCCGGCCGGTCCCGCGTCAACCAATCGAGACCGAAGCGAGCCCCGCCGGGCAGGAACACCGTCACCGTCACGAGCGTCAGCCCGGGCTGCCACGGGCGGCGCGTGATCTCCCGGCGGAACCCGCCGGGCAACGATTCGCTCGGCGCTCGGAGGAGGCTCGGCCCACCGAGCTGCGCCCGCTCGCTGGCGTCCTCGGCGTACTCCACCGCCTGCGACCACTCCCGGGCCGCGGCGACGAGCCGGTGGCTGCCCTGGAATAGCCGCAGGTAGCCGAGCGCCACCAGGCTCAACACCACGAGCGCCACCATGACTTCGAGGAGGGTGAGTCCCCGCTCGCTCGTCATCGAGCTCCGTCGCCGGCCGCGAGGCTCACTTGGCGACCTGTGC
>QHUY01000254.1 GCA_003223415.1 Gemmatimonadota bacterium | reverse complement strand
GCGAACGAAGGGATCGCGCAGGTGCTGTTCTTCACGGCGGACGAGGGCGACGCGTGCGAGGTCAGCTACAAGGACAAGAAGGGCAAGTACCAGGCGCAGACGGGCATCACGCTGCCGAAGCTCTAGAGCCCAGCGCGGTGATGGCGATGGTGACGGCCGCCAGAATCAGGATGTCGGGGACCCACCCCAGTTCGGTCGCGGGCACGGCCATCTGCACGAAGTCCATCACGAAGTCGAACGCCCCGACGAGCAGCCCGAGCAGCACGGTCTGCTGGAGCCCGCGTCCCAGGTGGGCGAGCAGGCTTCCCGTCACGAGCGCCACGGCCCCCTGCCCGGCGGCGAGCAGCACGGCGGCCACGAGGTCGCTCACGAGCGTGTGGACGACCCAGGACCGGCCGGGGTTGTAGCTGAAAAACCAGGTGTGGATGAAGGAGATCGCCACCCCCGCCGCCGCGGCGCAGAGGGTGGCCCATACCGCGTAGTAGATCACGACCTTCATCCGGCCGCCAGCATCGTTCGCCATGCCGACCTCGCTTCCGACGTCTGGAGGGGGGGGCGCGGGGGGGAATGTGGCGGGTCGCGGGCCAACCCGCCAGTCGCGGGTTATCTTAGCGCCGGGGTACTCCTCCCTTGCTCTCGGTATTGCGACCCCGCCGCGCGAGCCTCAGCCTGCGCGTCACGCTCCTGTGCCTCGCGCTCGTCGCCGGGACCTACGCCGGCGCGCTCCCCGTGTACCTCGTTACCCACGTCCGGGCGGCGACGCGGCGCGATCGCGCGACCGGCCAGTCGGAGCTGGCAGCGGGCCGGCTCACGCACGAGTACCTGCTCGCGCGCGACCAGGCGCTCGAAGCGGCGGTGACCGAGGCGCTGCGGGTCACGCTGCTGTGGCTCGTATTGGGCGGCGCCGCGATCGCCCTCACGCTCTCCATCCTGCGCCGGCGCATCTGGGACCCGTTGCGGGAGCTCGAGACGGGGCTCGCGCGGGTCGCGGAGGGCGACCTCAACACGGCGCTCCCGGTGCGGCGGGCCGACGAGGTCGGGCGGCTGGTACAGCACTTCAACGACATGACACGCGTGCTCCGCGACCGTGCGGAGGAACAGGGCCGGTTCGCGGCGGCGGGCGAGCTGCTCGGGGGCGTCGCCCACGAGGTGAGCAACCCGCTGATGGCGATCGCGGTGCACGCCGAGAACCGGCTCGCGGACCCGACCATCTCCGAGGAACATCGGGGCGAGATGACCCAGATCCTGCGCCAGACGCGGCGGGCGACGAAGCTGCTGCGCGGGCTGCTGCGCTTCGTGCGCGCCACCGAACGCCAGGTCGCGCACGTCAACCTGAACGACGTGGTGCGTGGCGCGCTCGACCTCGTCTCCTATCGGTTCGGAGTGGACGAGGTGACCGTGGGTGGCCACCTCGACCCCGCTCTGCCGCCGGTGGAAGGCGATGCGATCAAGCTGGAGCAGGTCGTCGTCAACCTGCTCGCCAATGCCATCGACGCGCTGCGCGCCATCAAGCCTCCCCGCCGGCTCACGGTCGACACCGGGGTCTCGGGCGACCGCGTGTGCGTCGCGATCGCCGACAACGGTCGCGGCGTGCCCCCCGAGATCGCCGCGCGGCTGTTCCGCCCGTTCGCCACGACCAAGGGACGGCGCGGCACCGGCCTCGGCCTGTACATCTCGCGTCAGATCGCGCGGGAGGGGGGCGGCGACCTCACCCTCGTCCCGGTGCCGGGCGAAGGGGGCGGTGCCCGCTTCGTGCTCTCGCTGCCGGCCGCGGTCGCTCCGGCGGACCGGCCCGAGGGAACGGTGGCGCGTGGCGGGCACGTGAGCCTCGACGGCCTGCGGGTGCTGCTCGTCGACGATGAGGAGGGCGTCCGCCGCCCCATGGCCCGGTTTCTCACGCGGCGCGGTGCCGCGGTGGACGAGGCGAGCGATGGCGAGGCGGCGTTGGCCCAGCTCGGGCTCCACGAACCGGATGTCATTCTCGCCGACCTCCGGATGCCGCGGATGAGCGGCGTGGAGCTGTTCGCCCGGCTGGAGGACGAACGGCCGCATTTGGCGGCGCGCGTGCTGTTCCTTTCCGGGGACGTGTCGCAGCTGGCCGAGCCCGGCAATACGCCGGTGGCGCGGGAGCGGGTGCTGGTTAAGCCGGTCGAGCTGGCGGAGCTGGAGCGGCGGATTCTCGAGTTCGTTCGCGGGGGTTAGGTGGCCGCCCCGGCGGCCGCATGCTATGATGGAGCATGCTGGTCGTCGCGGTCCTGCTCACGACCGTGCTGATGCGCGTCGCGATCATCGGGGCGGTCGCCTACCTGCTGCTCCCCCAGGGCTCCCTGTGTCCCCACTGCGGCGTCGAGATGGTGGCCATCCGAAACCGCTTCTTCGACCGGCTGCTGCCGGCGCTGCAGCGACGCTGGTGTCTCGAATGCGGCTGGAACGGCGTCGTGCGGCGCGTGCG
>QHUY01000084.1 GCA_003223415.1 Gemmatimonadota bacterium | reverse complement strand
GGCAAGCGCCGGGACGGTCACGAGACTGACCGCGACCAGCATGCTACCAATCAGGTTCCGCATAGCGTCCCTCCAATTCGGTGTTCCTTCGGGGATTGGCGCACGGACAACAGCTAAGGGCTAACCCCAATTCTGTCAAGAGATTTCCGCCAGGCAGCCTTGAAAGAGGCAAGAAAAGACCCCGACAAGCCGCTTGCTGGCTGACTTGCCGGGGCCGCTCTCAACCGGTGCAGCTGCTACTTCGTGGCGAAACGCACCCCCGCGCGGACTGGAATGAAGGTAGTGGAGTTTACGTCGGTGCTCACGTCCACGAATTTGCCCTCAACGAAGATCCTTGTCCCCCCCGTGCCCATCTTGAACGCCACGCCGGCACCGCCCCCGAAGCCGATCTTTGTCGCCGAGGCGCCGGTGACAGACTCTTTCGCGTTGTAGAAGCCGATGCCAGCCAGCACGTACGGACGAATCTGGTCGGCCGTCGTCCCCGGGGCCCAAACTACGTCCGCCATGCCCCCGAAGAGCTTCGTGTTACCGGTGGCTGGGGCTTTGTGACAAGTCTGGCTGTAGCTGCCTTCGGCACGAATACCGATCATCCCGCCGGTCAGCCAGTAGGTCACGTCCGCGCCAGCGAGCCAGCCGAGCTTGTCGCCGTCCTTGTAAGTACCCATAGGCAACAACAGCCCACCGCCGACCCCGATCCGAATACTCGAGGCCGCCTGGCTCCCCCCCCCCTGCCGGCCCGCGGCACGCTGAGCGGAGACCGCGGAGCCGAGGAGCATCGCCACGGCAACTACGAGTGCAGCTCGCATCGTTCGCTTCATTTTTTCCCCTCACTTGTAGTATGGTCGAACGTCCCGTATAGGGGGGCGCGCCACACTATAATAAACAAGCCCTTGAAATGCATCACCTTGCGGCCCTGGCAAACCTGATGCTGCGCAGAGACCCGCCAGGCGGCCATTATAGCTGCCTAAGCCCCCACCCCGTCGCGAACCGCACGCCCACCCTGACTGGAACGAAGGTTGTAGAGACCCCGTTGATGCGGTAGGTGTCCACAGTGACAACCTTCCCTTCCGCAAATAGGCGACTCGATCCGGTGCCAACCCTCATCGCCACGCCAACACCGCCGCAATAGGCGGGTTTCACATACGAGAATGCGCCGAGCCAAATCACCTCGGCGACCCTGACGATACCCGCGCCTCCCAACACGTACGGCCGAATCCAGGCCGTCGCCTTGCGGAAGGTATAGACCACGTTCCCCATGACGCTCGCGATCTCGAAGTTCTGAACGTAGCCTCTTCCGAGGGTTGCGTAGCGACCGTTCACCGCTATGTAGTCAGGTTCCACTCTGATGCCGAGCGTTTCACCAATCAAACCCACAGTTACGTCGGCACTCATCATCCAGCCGGTCTTTGCGGTCTTACCGAAGTTGCCGGTTGGTATGAGCAAGCCGCCCTTGAAATGCATCACCTTGCGGCCTCGTCAGGCCCCCGGCAGGGGCTCGGCGGCATCCGCGACCACCCGGATGACATCCGTGACGACTTGGAGGAAGCCTCCCGCTACGCGGAACTGGGTCGCTCCGGCCCCGTGTTGCACGGTCAGCGTGCCCTCTCCCAGAACCGTCAGGAAGGGCGCATGGCGAGGCAGGATGCCGACTTGGCCGTCGTAAGCCGGGGCCACGACCGCATCGGCGTCCCCATCGTACAAGGACCGCTCCGGGGAGAGTACCGTCACCCGCATCAGGCCGACGCCAGGCGCTTGGCCTGCTCCCCTACCTCGTCGATCCCGCCGACCATGTAGAAGGCCTGCTCCGGGAGGTGGTCGAACTCGCCCGCGACGACCCGCTCGAACGACGCGATCGTATCCTCGAGCTTGACGTACTTGCCCTCCAGCCCGGTGAACTGGGAGGCCACGAAGAAAGGCTGCGACAGGAACCGCTGCACGCGGCGGGCGCGGGCCACGAGCAGCTTGTCTTCCTCGGAGAGCTCGTCCATGCCGAGGATGGCGATGATGTCCTGGAGATCCTTGTAGCGCTGCAGGATGCGCTGCACCTCGACGGCGACCTTGTAGTGCCGCTCGCCCAAGTACTGGGCGTCCTGAATACGCGAGGACGAAGCCAGCGGATCCACTGCGGGGTAGATGCCGAGCTCGACGATCTGGCGGGAGAGCACGACGGTGGCGTCGAGATGTGAGAAGGCGGTCGCCGGGGCGGGGTCGGTCAAGTCGTCGGCCGGCACGTAGATCGCCTGCACCGAGGTGATCGAGCCCTTCTTGGTCGAGGTGATCCGCTCCTGCAGCTCGCCCATCTCCGTAGCCAGGGTGGGCTGGTACCCCACGGCGCTCGGCATCCGGCCGAGCAGCGCCGACACTTCCGAGCCCGCCTGTGTGAAGCGGAAGATGTTGTCGATGAACACGAGCACGTCCTGACCTTCGACGTCGCGGAAGTACTCGGCAACGGTGAGGCCCGACAGGCCGACCCGGAGGCGCGCGCCCGGTGGCTCGTTCATCTGCCCGTAGATCAGCGAGCAGGCACCGAGCACGCCGCTCTCCTTCATCTCGATGTAGAGGTCGTTTCCCTCGCGGGTGCGCTCCCCCACTCCGCAGAATACCGCCCGCGCCGCCGAACAGGCCGATCTTGCCGCCCTTCACGAACGGCGCGATCAGGTCGACCACCTTGATCCCCGTCTCGAACACCTCGGTCTTGGGCTCCAAGTCGACGAACCTCGGCGTCTCCCGATGGATCGGCCAGCGCTCGGCCGTCGCGGGAATCGCGGGGCCCTCGTCCACCGGCTCGCCCAGCACGTTCAGAATGCGGCCCAGCGCCGCCTGCCCCACCGGCACCGAGATCGGGGCGCCGGTGTCCACCGCCGGCATCCCGCGCACCACACCGTCGGTCGTGCTCATCGCCACGGCCCGCACCTGGTTGCGACCGATATGCTGCTGCACCTCGGCCACCAGCCGCACACCCGGTTGCTCCACCAGGAGCGCATTGTAGAGCTCGGGGAGCTGCTCCGGCTCGAACTCGACGTCGATGACCGGCCCGATGACCTGGACGACTTTGCCAGCGTTCCGTGCGCCAGCGGACTTCTTGGTGGTCTGTGTGCTCTGTTGCGCCATGTCAGCTCCGTTCCGAGGGGTTCGGGGCTCGGGGCTCGTCGACGGCCGACCCTCAAGCCCCCAGCCCCTAGCCCCTAGCCCCTCAACGCTTCCGCCCCACCCACGATCTCCGCCAGCTCTTGCGTGATCTGCGCCTGGCGGGCGCGATTGTAGGTGCGCCGCAGGATATCGAGAATGTCCCCAGCGCTGTCCGTGGCGTTCTTCATGGCCGTACGCCGCGCTCCGTGCTCGGCCGCCGCCGTCTCCACCAGCGCCCGAAAGACTTGGTTCCGGACGTACAGGGGAAGGAGCTGCTCGAGAATGGCCTCCGCCGAGGGCTTGAGGATGTAGTTGACCGCCTGACCGCCCGACCACCGGTCCGCCGGGGGATCCACCGGGAGGATGCGGAGGGTCGTGGGCGGGGTGGACATCGCGGAGTTGAACTTCGCGAACACGATCTCGACCGCGTCCAGCTCGCCCGTTGCGAAGCGCGCCATCAGAGGCGCCACGAGCTCGGCCGCGTGCGCCGCGGTCGGCTTGTCGCCGATGTCGATGCGCTGCGAGGCGATGGTCCGGTGCGAGAACTTGAAGAAGCTGATGCCCTTGCGGCCCACCAGGTGCAGCTCGACCGTCGCGGCCTGGCCTTCCAGCTCCTGCAGCCGCCGCCGCGCCTCGCGGATCAGGTTGGCGTTGAAGCCGCCGCACAAGCCGCGGTTCGAGGTGATGAGGAGCAGCGCCACCCGGCGGGCCGCGTCGGGCGCCGGCTGGCGGAGCAGCGGGAAGCGCTCGGCGAACTCCGGCGCGTACAGGCTGCCGATCACCTCGGCCAAAGCGGTGGCGTATGGGCGCGCGCCGACGACTCGGTCCTGGGCGCGCTTCAGCTTCGACGTGGCCACCATCTCCATCGTCTTGGTGATCTGGCGGGTGCTCTGGACGGATTTGATCCGCCGGCGCAGCTCCCGGGTCTTGGCCATCAGCGCGTGCCGAGCGCCTTGTACTCCTCGATCGCCTTGCGCAGCCGCGCCGTCAGGTCGTCGGACAGGGCCTTGCGGGTGCGGATCTCCTCGCCGATCTCGCGGTGCTGCGCCGCCATGAACTCATGGAGGCCCTTCTCCCACCCCTTGATCCGGTCCACCGCGACGTCGTCGAGGAACCCGTTGGTCACGGCGAAGATGATCACCACCTGCTGCTCGACAGGCATCGGCTGGTACTGCGGCTGCTTCAGCACCTCGACGATGCGCTCGCCCCGCGCCAGTTGCCGTTGCGTCGCCGGGTCGAGCTCCGAGCCGAACTGCGCGAACGCCTCGAGCTCGCGGTATTGCGCCAGATCGAGCCGCAACCGGCCGGCGACCTGCTTCATCGCCTTGATCTGTGCGTTGCCGCCGACGCGCGACACCGAGATCCCGGCGTTCACGGCCGGCCGCACGTTCGAGTAGAACAGGTCGGTCTCGAGGAAGATCTGGCCGTCGGTGATCGAGATGACGTTTGTGGGGATGTAGGCCGACACGTCGCCGGCCTGGGTCTCGATGATCGGAAGCGCCGTGAGCGAGCCGCCGCCCATCTCGTCGGCTAGCTTCGCCGCGCGCTCCAGCAGGCGGCTATGCAGGTAAAAGACGTCCCCCGGATACGCCTCGCGGCCCGGCGGCCGGCGCAGCACCAACGACAGCTGGCGGTAGGCAGCCGCCTGCTTGGAGAGGTCGTCGTAAATGCACAGCGTCGCCTTTTTCTCCTCGTACATGAAGTACTCGGCCATGGTACAGCCGGCGTACGGGGCGATGTACTGCATCGGGGCCGGCTCGGCGGCCGAGGCGACGACCACGATGCTGTAATCCATCGCGGCGTGCTCCTTCAGCCGTTCCACCACCGCGGCGACCGTCGAGTTCTTCTGGCCGACCGCCACGTACACGCACGTGACGCCCTGGCCTCTCTGGTTGATGATCGTGTCGATCGCGATCGCCGTCTTGCCGGTGCCGCGGTCGCCGATGATCAGCTCGCGTTGCCCGCGGCCGATCGGAATCATCGAGTCGATCGCCTTGATGCCCGTCTGCAGCGGCTCCTTCACGGGCTGCCGCTTGATGATGCCCGGCGCGATCACCTCGACCTTGCGGCTCGTGGTCGTCTTGAGCGGACCGAGGCCGTCCACCGGCCGGCCCAACGCGTCCACGACCCGGCCGACGAGGGCCGGCCCGACCGGGACCTCCAGCACCCGGGCCGTGCGGCGCACCTCGTCGCCCTCGCGGAGCTGGAGGTAGTCGCCGAAGATCACGGCGCCGATGTTGTCTTCTTCGAGGTTCAACGCGAGGCCGGTGATCTTCTCCCCCGTCTCCGAGGAGGTGAACTCGAGCATCTCCGCCGCCATCGCCGAGGTCAGGCCGTAAATCCGGGCGATGCCGTCCTTCACCTCCAGTACCGTGCCGACCTCGCGGACGTCGATGTCGGCGAGGTCGGCGGCCTGGATTTCCTTGAGGAGGATGTCTTTGAGCTCGCCGGGTCTGAGGATGGAGTCGGTGGCCATACGGTCGCCGTTGAGAGATTGTGAAATTTATCACAAGTTGAGAATCGCGGCAATATACGCGCGGAGTGCGGAATGCGGAATGCGGAATTGCTCGGAGCGGTCGGCTACCCAAACGACCTTTCACAGCCATTCCGCATTCAACACTCCGCATTCCGCATCCTAGGGCCTGGATCTCGTTCGTCCGCGAAGGAACCGGACCAACACCCCCCGCGGGCCCAGGGTTCGGAGCTCCTGGGGCGTTGCACCCGCTACGCGCCGGGCCGTTCCGGACAGGTGGCTCGGCGACGCATAACCGAGGATCCGCACGACGGCCCGCACCGTGTAGCCTGGGTTGCCCAACAGGTCGGCGGCGAACGCCGCACGGGCGAGGTCGATCACCCGCTTCAGGTTCGGCGCCCCGCCGGCCGCGAACTGGCGCGAGAGATGCTCTCGCGTTACCCGCAGCGCCGCAGCCACGTGGGCCGTCTGGGTAGGCTGCGCCGCGCGTCGGAGCACCTCGTCCCACGCCGCCCGTTGCAGCGGATCGGTGAGCCGCAGGAGGCGCGGGGCGTCCGCCAGGGCGGCGCGCCGCCCGGCCTGGGCGGTGCGCGCGGACACCCACTCCCCCGCCACGGCGTTGTCCACGCCTTCCACCAGCGCTCCCGCGAACCCGGCGGCGTGGCACGTCGCGAGCAGGGCGCCATCCTCCGGCTTGAACGCCGAGAGCACGAACATCGGGATGCGCGGGAACCGCGCCGGGAGGGTCACCACGGTGCCGTCCGCCTTGATGTCGAGCACGACCGCGTCCACCAATCGCTCGGCGAGCAGCTGCTCGACCGCCGACACCGTGCGGCACAGCCGCACCGTGCCCGCCCGGCGCGGATAACCGCGTTGGACCGCCAGCCGGGCCTCGCGTCGCGGGTGGAAAACGGGCACGATCGCGGTCACGTGCCCGCCGCCCCACCCGCCTCCGCCGGCTGCGACAGGGCCCGCAGCATTTCCCCGGCGCGGCGCAGTACGCTGCGGGCGTTGTCGTAGGAGATCGTCTCCAGCGCCTGCTCCATCGGGTGCCAGACGCAGGCGCTGATGCCTTCCTCGGCCTGTGGCACCGGCTCTCCTTCCCGGGACTCGAACAGGAAGAAGTGGCAGTACTTGTGGATCGTCGTGCCGCGGAAACGGAAGTACCAGTCGATCACCTTGATGGGCCCGTGGAGCACCAGGTCACCGAGCCCGGTTTCCTCCGAGACTTCGCGACGGGCCGCGTCGGCCGGTGGCTCGCCGACCTCGAGGTGCCCCTTGGGGAAGCCCCAGTTGCGGTAGGAATCGCGGATCAGGAGATAGCGGACCTCCCCCTCGGAGCCGCGCCGAAACACGACGCCCCCCGCACTGGTCTCCCGCTGGGCGCGACGCTGGCCGCGTTTCATTCGTTCGCCGATCGGGTCCCAGACTGCCAAAGTGCGGAGTGCGGAATGCGGAGTGCGGAATTGTGGAGGCGGGTTCCGGACCAGCCCCACGTTTCCGAACCCACCTGGTCATTCCGCATTCCGCACTCCGCATTCCGCACTTGTTTCTAGAACACGCTGAACGTGAAGTATTTCCGCGGGTTCGCCTGGATGTCGGAAAGCAGCTGCCGCAGCTGGATCATCGTGAGGGTGGTCTCCCGGTACAGGGTCGAGTCCGCCACGAGCAACCCGAGTGTCCCCGTCCGGTTGGCGATGCGCGACATGACGGTGTCGGCGGCGACCAGCGCGCGCACCAGGCTCTCCTGGTTGCGGTGCGCGGCGTCCATGAAGTCGCGGAAATCCTGCGACGCCTGGTGCAGATCGTGGCTCGCGGCGGCGGAGTTGTTGAGGATCGCCGCGAGCTGACCCTGGTTGGTGGCCGAGTCCACGCGGCCGAGCGTGGCCTGGAGCTCCGTGGCGGCGTGGCCCAGCGCGTCGGAGCCCTTGCGCAGGTTGGTGCCGACGGAGCCGAACACGTCGGCCTGCTCGTTGGTGACCCGTGCCAACCGGTCCGCGATCTGCCCGAAGTCCCGGATCGAGCTGCGCAGCTCGATCACGGCCTCGGAGTCGAACGCCGTTTGCACGCGCGCCGCGACGGAGGCGATGTCGGTGGCGATGCGGCTCGCCTGCGCCGTGAGCTGGCCGATGTCGGGGAGGGTCGCGCCCGGCCACTTCGTGCCCCCTCCCCCCGCTGCCTGGGCTTCGGCGATCGCCGCTCGCACGTTAGGGTCGTTAGGGAGCTGGTCGATGGACACGAGGCTCGCCGCCCACTCCCCGAACAGCGAGGCCGAAGCGGCGATCACCGCCGGTCGCTCCGGCAGGGCGACGCCCGAATAGATCTTCAGGTCCGCTTCCACCCAGCTGCCCGGGGCCAGGCGGATTCCCTCCACACGCCCCACACGGACGCCCCGGAGCACGACGGGGTTGCCGACGGAGAGGCCGCCCACCGTCCGGAACCGCGCGGTCCGGACCGCCTCGGTGTGACCGAGGTGGATGTTGGAGAGCCACAGGGCGCCGCCCACGACGACCGCGAATGCCGCGATCACGGCGAGACCGACGGCGAACTCGTTCTCGCGCTTCACGCCGGCCGGCCCTCGATGAACTGCCGCACCACAGGATCCTCCGTCTCCTGAATCTCCTGCACCGTGGCCACCTGGCGGATCCGCCCCTCGAACAACATGGCGATGCGGTCCCCCACGGTGTAGGCGCTGCGCAGATCGTGGGTCACGACGACCCCCGTCACCCCCAGGTGCTCACGCGCCCGTACCATCAGCCGGTCCATGACCGCCGACGTCACGGGGTCGAGCCCGGTGGTAGGCTCGTCGTACAGGAGGTACCTGGGGCGCAGCGCGATGGCCCGGGCGATCCCGACGCGTTTGCGCATCCCGCCCGACAGCTCGGCGGGATAGCGCTCCTCGGTGCCGGTCAGATCGACCAGGGCCAGCGCCTCCCGCACCCGCTCGGCGATCTCGTCTTCCTCGAGCGCCCGGCGTCGCAGCCCCAGGGCGACGTTCTCCGCCACGCTCAGCGAGTCGAAGAGGGCGGCAGACTGGAACACGTACCCGATGTCGCGACGCAGCGCCGTGAGGCCCGCCCGGTCGAGCGTCGACACCGCCTGGGCGTCAACGATGACGTCTCCGGCGTCGGGGTGCAACAGGCCGACGATGTGCTTCAGGGCGACGCTCTTGCCCGTGCCGGAGTAGCCGATGATCACCATCGTCTCGCGGTCCTGCACCGTGAGCGTGAGGCCGGCGAGCACCACCTTGGGACCGAACGCCTTGTGCAGATCGCGGAACTCGATCACAACAGCACCACCGCCCAGAACGCGTCGAGCATCAGGATGAGGACGGCCGAATAGACGACGGTGCGCATGGTGCTGCGCCCCACGCCCTCGGCGCCGCCGTAGGTGCCGAGGCCGATCCAGCAGCCCACGAGAGCGATGGTGCAGCCGAACGTCGCGCTCTTGAAGAGACCGTACCAGGTGTCCTTGAACAGGTAGAAGAGCTTCAGACCCTTGACGAACTCGGCGGTGGACAGGTGCAGCAGCTCGAGGCTGGTGAGCCAGCCGGTGCAGATCCCCGTGAGGATCGCCAGCGCGACGATGACGGGGAACATCAGCGTGGCCGCGAGCACCCGGGGCAGCACGAGATAGCTCTGGGGGTCGTAGGCGAGGGTCTCGAGCGCGTCCACCTGCTCGGTCACTTTCATGGTGCCGAGCTCCGCGGCCATGGTGGCACCGACGCGGCCTGCCAGGGCGAGCCCCGTCAGCACCGGGCCGAGCTCGAGCATCATCGTCTTGCCGACGAGCGTGCCGACGAAATAGAGGGGGACCGCGCCCGTGAAGGTGTAGGACGCCTGCAAGGCGAGGACGACGCCGGTGAAGGCGGCGATGAACACGGCCACGGGGAGGGAATCGACGCCGATGCGGCGCATCTGGCCGACGAGGAGCCGGCTCCAGGTGCCCACGTCGGCGGCGGCGCGGCCGAGGTCGGCCACAAAGAAGCCCCAGCGGCCGGCGGCGCTCACCGCCTCGACGGCCCTCCGACCGATGGACGCGATCACGGCCTAGAAACTAGGGGCTAAGGGGCTAAGAGGCTAAGGGGCTGAAAGGCGAAGGGGCTAAGGGCGGTGTAGCCCCCTAGCCCCCTAGCCCTTAGCCCCTAGCCCCTCGTTACGCCGCGAAGCTGGCCAGCGCCTTCCCCACTTCCCCGTCGCGCAGCCGCTTGAGCGCCCGGTCGCGCAATTGGCGCACCCGCTCGCGCGTGACGCCCAGCATGCCCCCGATCTCTTCCAGCGTGTGCTCGCGGCCGCCGTCGAGCCCGAAGTACAGCCGCAGCACCTTCGCGTCGCGCCGCTGCAGCGTGTTCAGCGCCTGCTCGATCTCGTCGGACAAGAAGCGGTCCATCGCCTGGTCCTCGGTGTCCGGGAGGTCTTCGGCGATGAAGCGCTCGATCAGCGACCGGTCGCCGTCGGGGTCGAGCGGCGCATCGAGGCGCACGTCCCCGGTGTTGAGGGCGGCGAGCGATTGCACCACCTCGAGCGACAGCTTCGTGGCGTCGGCGATCTCCTCCGGCGTCGGCTCGCGCCGCAACGTCTGGCGCAAGTACTCCGCCGTACGGACGATGCGCGACAGGTCCGCCGTGCGGTTGAGCGGCACTCGCACGGTGCGGCCTTGGCGCGCCAGGGAAGCGAGAATCGCCTGGCGGATCCACCAGACCGCGTAGGAGATGAACTTCACGCCCTGGTCGGGATCGAACTTCCGGGCGGCCGTGAGCAGCCCGACGTTCCCTTCACCGATCAGGTCGGTGAGCGGGAGACCGCGGTTCTGGTACTTCTTGGCCACGGAGATCACGAAACGCAGGTTGCGCTTGACCAGCTCCTGCATCGCCTCCTGGTCGCCGGCGCGCACCTTGCGGGCGAGGGCGATCTCCTCTTTTTGCGTGAGCAGCGGTGTCTTGCTCACCTCGTGGAGGTACTGGTCGAGGATGTCGCGCTCGTGCTCGTGATGGCCCAGGCCGGAGAGCAGACCGCGGCGGCGACCGCGCTTCTTGGCGGCCTTGGGAGGGGCGGCCTTGGGGGCGTGCGTTGCCGTCGCCGGCTTGGCAGCCGGCGTGTGGCGCGCCTTCCGGGCGGCCCGCTTAGTCTTCGGCTTCGCGCGGTGGGCCATATGGACGCTCGGTCTTGTGATACGCCGCACAGGGGGAAAAGTTCGTAAAATCGCTTGACACCGTTGGAACGCCCAGGTAAGATGCCGTGTTCCCGCCGGGCGGTGTCGCGGGGGCGCAATATAGCGGGGGCGTAGCTCAGTTGGGAGAGCGCGTGAATGGCATTCACGAGGTCAGGGGTTCGATCCCCCTCGCCTCCACTCGGTCGGACGGTCGGGCGGTCGGCCAGTCGGGCGGTCGGACCGGTAAGGCGGTGACGGGGCCGTAGATAGCAAGCAACTGAGCGGTTAGATTTGCAGCGCGCGCGGGAATAGCTCAGTTGGTAGAGCACAACCTTGCCAAGGTTGGGGTCGCGGGTTCGAGTCCCGTTTCCCGCTCTACGTGGATGGACACAAGCGTCGCGGGGTGGAGCAGTCTGGTAGCTCGCCGGGCTCATAACCCGGAGGTCGTGGGTTCAAATCCCACCCCCGCTACCTACTAGACGCACAGACGTACAGACGCGTAGACGCGCAGGGATCTCGTAAAGCAGCACTGTGCGTCTGTGCGTCTGCGGCGTCTGTGCGTCTCGCCGTTTGGGCGGTTAGCTCAGTTGGTTAGAGCGCCACGTTGACATCGTGGAGGTCACTAGTTCGAGTCTAGTACCGCCCATGGCGGGATTCAGCGCCCGTAGCTCAACTGGATAGAGCGTCTGACTACGGATCAGAAGGCTGGGGGTTCGAGTCCCTCCGGGCGCATCAGGCTAGACGCACAGGCGCAGCAGACGCACAGGCGCACAGTGCTGCCTCACGAGGTTCCCTGCGCGTCTAAACGTCTGCACGTCTGCCCGTCTAGCAGTTCGGGGCGTAGCGCAGCCCGGTTAGCGCGCCTGGTTCGGGACCAGGAGGTCGGTGGTTCAAATCCACTCGCCCCGACTGTAAACAAATGCTCGACAACCATTTGGGTTGCCGAGCATTTTGCGTCGAGAGAACTCCCCCTAATTGGCTCCTCCCAAATTGGCGGTGACGGCGGACCAGTTACGGCTTGGGTGCGTGCATCTGCGGATCGTCCGCCGGATTGACGTACGTCAGGACGAAGGGCCCCATAGAACTCACCGCCACGATCGTGGTTCCCTGCGCAGTGGCGAAGTGATGCATCGTGGCCGGAATGGTCCCCTTGTCGCCGACTCGCATGGGTTTGGTCTTCGCGGCATCGAAGACGTCGCCCATGCCGTACAGGAACGTGCCCTGCTTGACTTCAAGAGTCTCCTCGGTGGGATGGAAGTGCGGCTGTAGGCGGTAGCCGTCCGGCATCCTGAGTTCGACCACGAAGGGCGCTGCCTTGCCGGGATCTCCGGTGATGACCGCCATCTCCGCTCCCTTCGGGAATACGGCGGGTGCTGGCCCCCA
>QHUY01000083.1 GCA_003223415.1 Gemmatimonadota bacterium | reverse complement strand
AGAGAGCTAGGGCGAGGCGTTTCATAGATTCCTTCTCCCTCATCTAACAGTCCTTGGAGTTACAGCACTGGTGGCCACTGCTGGTTTCGTTCGGTGCCGAGCTCGGCTCAACAGGAGAGCCCGCCCGCAGTCGCGACCGCGCGGGCGTCATACGCCGCCGGAAGTCACCACACCACTACCGGTGTCGTGCTCGAGGTATGCGTGCCGTTGCCGAGCTCGCCTTCAGAATTGTCCCCCCAGCAGTAGGCCGCGCCGCCGGTGGTCACACCACAGCTGTGGGTCGGGTCGGAGCTCACGGAGGCGAAAGTGAGGCCGCCGTCGAACCTTGCGTGACGGGGGACAATCGCGGCGCATGCGTCGTCCGCACTAACGCGAACGGCTCCAGTCTGCTACTCGAACAGCGGCGGCGGTATCGCCCGAAGTGATCAGATCGCGGTGAGAAGGGACATGCCCAGAGAGACGTACCCCTTTCGGGGTAGAGATCGCGCCACCCGCTGCGTTGCCACGGATGCACGCTTTAAACACGCGCGCGACCGCGGATGAGCGCGCTGATCGCCCGCACGTTGTGAGTTCCGCTGTGCGTTTCTCACGACACTCGGTTGATCTTCGGGCTCGCTGTTACGACCCCGAATCAAGCGGCGAGCCAAATGGCTCGCCGTTCGTGCTTTCGGAGCGATGCATTGACACCGCCCGCGGTATTGTGGTACTACTCGGCACGTCCACAGGAGCCAGTATGACACCCGACATGGGAACGTTCCGCGTCACCATCGAGATCGAGAACCCGGCCCGTCCAGGCCAGAGAAGGACGCTAACCTCGGTGCTGGTGGACACCGGTGCGGAACTGTCATGGGTGCCGGCCGAGGTGCTCGAGTCGATGGGGGTCGAGCGCAACAATACGCGGCGGTTCCGCCAAGCGGACGGCACAATCCTCGAGCGCTGGACCGGCACGGTCATTCTCCACTTCGCCGGGAAACGCGTGGGGGACGAAATGGTATTTGCAATGCCGGGCGATCTCGTGCTGCTCGGCTCCCGAAGCATCGAAGGGCTCAATCTCCGTGTGGAACCCGTCACGAAACAGCTGGTTGACGCCGGCCCGGCACCCGCCGCGGCAGCGTAGCCTTGGTTAGAACACCACCGTCTGGATGGAGTGCGGCGGCGAACTGAGCTGCACTGACCCGGAGCCGACGACGAGGTTGTAGTCTCCCCCCTTTGACGTCGGGTTCATGACGACCACGACGACCGTGCCGTCTTCGTTGACGAAGGCCGTCGTGAGCAGCATGCTGCGGCTCGGTGCCGCCAAAATCCTTCTGGCGCCGGGACGGATGAATTTCGAGAAATGACCGATGTAGTAGTACGAATTGGTGTAGATGAGCTTGCCGGTACGCGTATCCGCATGGATCGGGCCAAAACAGAAGTTCCCAACATGGTTGGGCCCCCCTCGTTCATCGAGGAGAATGTTCCAGTCCGTCCATCCCTCGGCCCCCGAGTTGAAATCGTTGATCATCGATCGCCCGTACGCCTCCCCGAGGCTCCATCGTCCGTACGCCGTGGAGTCGAAGCGCGCCGGCGTTCCCTCGGTAAACAGGATGTGTTTGTCGGGGTAGAGCCGGCTCACCAGCGCGACGTTGCCGTACATCTGTTGCCCACCCGACCAGTCTTCATACCAGTGGAAGCCGATCCCCCAGGCGTACTGCGCGGCCGCTGGATCGTCGAAGATCGTCTGCGCCCGCTGGATGATGAGGTCGCGGTTGTGGTCCCAGACGATGATGTTGACGTCGCCCAGTCCCTGCTGCACCATCACCGGACCGAGGTAGTTCTTGAGAAAGTCCCGCTCGTCCGACGCCTGATAGACGCACGATTCCCACGTCTGAGTCGCCATGGGCTCGTTCTGAATGGTGATGCCCCACACCGGCACGCCTTCCTTCCGGTAGCTCTCAATGAACTTCGTGTAGTAGCGAGCCCAGGCGTGGAAGTACTCGGGACGCAGGTGCCCGCCGTGCAGCATGTCGTTGTTGTCCTTCATGAACGCCGGCGGGCTCCAGGGACTGGCAAAGAGTTTGAGCTTGTTGCCGCTGGCGGCCATCGCTCGCTTGATCAGGGGGATCCTGTAGCGCAGGTCGTGCGCGATGGAGAAGGAAGTCAAGTCCTTATCGCCTTCAGTAACGTAGGTATAGCTCTCGCTCGAGAAGTCGCAGCTGTTGATGTTGGTCCGAGCCAGGGTGTACCCGATGCCGCGGTCGCTGCTGTAATACGCCGTGAGCAATTCGTCCTGCCGGGCCGCGGGCAGTTTCGCGAAGGTCTCGGCCGCGGCATCGGTCAGGGCCCCGCCGACTCCCAGGAACGACTGGAAGGTTTTCCGGGGATCGACGAAGACGTACACCTTCGCTTCCGAGGTCGGCTCCGACGGCTTGAACACCAGGGTGTCGGTGGGCGTCAACCGCAAGCTGGTGCTCTCGGCCGTGGTATAAACGATCGCGCGCTTCCCGGCCGCCTGCATATCGGCGTGCCGAGCGTCCGACGTCACGTTGGCGGCGGACCCCTGCCGACATCCGGCGAGCAGGAGCAGGGGGAAAAGGCGTGAAATGGTTCGCATGCCGATCGTTGTGGCTAGGCAGATGATGACCGCCATCGACGGCCTGCCCGTTTCCGCTACATGCGGCGCTGCGCCGTGGGCGGCACCAGCCCATTCAGACGCAGGTAATTCGCCTCCTGGCTGTAATGATCGGCCCAGTCTCCCACCGTGATCAGAATCGCGGTTGCGCGGGAGAAGGGATTCGGCCCGAACAGCTGGAGCGGCTCGCTGAGCTTCGAGTCGTCCAGGTGCGCGAACGCCGACTCGCAGAACTGGAACGTCTCCTTGAGCCGGGCGACGAGCTGGTCCTTGCCGGCCGTGGTGTCGGCCGCAGCGTGCTGCGGCGCTGGGACGCCGGCGACCTTGCTGCAGAGGAGATCGTTCCCCTCGTTGGCGAGGTGGGCCTGGATCTGGGCGAAGCTCATCTGTGCCGGGGTGGGGCGATAGGTGTACTTCTCCGCGGGCATCGCTTCGGCGGCGGCGATCAAGATGCGCGCATAGCGTTGCTCCATGCCGCGCAACGCGTCGGCGACCGGATTGGCCGACGTTGTCGCCGTCCCTTGAGCGGCAAGGGCCTGGGGGAGAATGGCGCAGGCGATCAACAAGGCAAAGGCTCGGGGCTGCATCGTGGGCTCCAATGAGAGGAGCGTGGATTCTGCGCTGAGAGCGCGTGGGGCGCTAGTCGCCCCCCTAGCGCCCAGCGGGGCTTTCGTTTTGTGACGCCTCCCCTAGGTTCCCTCTTGCGAACCCATGGCAACACACGATCGCACAGCGAAGCTCGGCGACAAACTCTCGGCGCAGTCGAGCGGGACACCGCCGAGCGTCTACAGCTCCGAGAGCGACCGAACCTACAAATTGCTCCAATTGATCGGCAGGGGAGGCTTCGGAGAGGTCTACCTCGCCACGCCACACCCTCGCGGTGCTTTACCGGCACAGGTATGCGTCAAGATCACCGATCGCCTCTCGCCGTGGCTGCGCGAGTCGTACTTCGCGGAGCTCCTGTACCGCGAGCCGCGCGCGCTGCGCGTCCTCGATCGCTTTGTCGTCGTCGACGGAGCCCGCACGCGGTACTGCCTGGTCATGGAATATGCGGAGCACGGCGATCTCGGTGCCTGGCTCGAGCGCAAGGGACCTCAGCCCGAGCGCTTGGTGCGCCGCGAGATTGCCGGGATCCTGGGGGTTCTCGATGCGCTGCATCGGGGACAGGCGCTCCACCGAGACCTGACGCCGTTCAACGTGTTCGTGTGCGAACACGAGCAGTTCAAGCTGGGCGACTTTGGTATTGCGACACACCAGCTCAGCCGTCGCGGCGTCACTGCCGATGCGTTCAACCTGTTCAACGTGCCCAACGAGATTGCGTGGGGGAAGATGCGACGCTGGCAGCAGCGCGACGACATCTACCAAGTCGGGCTGATTGCCGTCATGCTACTGCGTGGCGACATCGCCAGCCCGATTCGCAGCCGCGATGTCCGCACGCTGCCCTGCAGTGATCACCTGAAAGAGGTCATTCACCGCTGCCTGGGCGTGCGCGGCAAGCGTTACGGGGCCGCGGGCGAGCTGATCACGGCGCTCGCGCACCCACGCACGGAGCCGCGACTCGGTCGCGTGCGGAGTCTCGCGGGCAAACACCTGTCGTTCACGGGTTTCCTGAGCCGGCCGCGGCGCGAAGCAATCGTCGCCGCGAAACGGGCGGGCGCCATCGTACAGGCGAAACCCGGTCGCACGACGGACGTCCTGGTCCGCGGCCGAACCAATGCCTTGCAGATTGCCGGAGCGGTTGGCGGCTTGAAGCTCATGGAGATCCGGCGTCTTGCGACGAGGGGACAGATCGTGACAGTGATCGGAGATCGTCAATTCTGGAGGCTGGTTGCCGCGACGACCTCCCGTCGAAAAAAGCCACCCCGGGTTTGATCGCCCGTTGACGAGCCGCGGGCACGTTTCGCTTGCCATGCCCGCCGAGCCCACCTACGTTCCGAACATGACCGCCGCGCTCATCACCGCGGATCAACTGCTGCACATGAGCATTCCCGACAAGCGAGTCGAGCTGGTCCGGGGCGTGCTCGTCGTGCGCGAGCCTCCCGGGTATCGGCACGGACGCATCGCCGCCGAGCTGGTATTCCAGCTTGCCAAGCACGTGAAAGCCGCAGGGATCGGCCAGGTCGTCGTCGGCGACGCCGGATTCCAGGTGACCAGCGATCCGGATACGGTACGCGGTCCGGACATCGCCTTCATTCACGCCGGGCGCGTTCCCGATTCCCAGACGCGCGGCTTCCCCCTGCTCGGACCCGACCTCGTCGTCGAAGTGCTCTCACCCAACGACCGCCCCGGCGAGACCCTGGCGAAAGTCGGCGACTGGCTCGAGGCCGGCACCAAACTCGTCTGGGTGATCGATCCCGAGCGTCGTCTGGCCCGCGTGTACCGGCACGATGGAAGCGAAACGAGCATCAATGAGGAGGAGGAGCTCGACGGCGAAGGCGTCCTGCCGGGATTCGCCTGTCCCTTAGCCTCGATACTCTGACTCTACGGCTGCGGCGCACGGCATTCGGCTTGGTGTTGAGTACTTAGACGACGATCTGCGCCGCGGTCTTGCTCATCTGCTCGTAGTCTCCCTGAATGATGACTTCCATCGAGGGCCTCCGGCGGAGAATTCCGGACCTTTCAGCCTGTCTGCTCCCATCGCTTTGCCCGCTCAAGCGCCTTCCGCCAGCCGGTCTCGAGCTGTTTGCGTTGCGCGGGTTTCATCGCGCGCGTGAAGCGGCGATCGACCTGCCACTGCGCCGCGATCTGTCTTTGGTCCTTCCAGTAGCCGACGGCCAATCCGGCGAGATACGCCGCGCCCAGCGCCGTGGTTTCGGTGACTTTCGGCCGCACCACGGGAACTCCCAGCAGGTGCGACTGGAATTGCATCAGCAGGTTGTTCGCGGACGCGCCGCCATCCACGCGCAGTTCCTTCAGCGTGATGTGCGCGTCGGCCTCCATCGCCCGCAGCACGTCCGCCACCTGAAAGGCGATTCCCTCCAACGCCGCGCGCGCGATATGCGCCGCGGTCGTGCCGCGCGTGATGCCCGCGAGGAGACCGCGCGCGTATGGATCCCAGTGCGGCGCGCCCAGTCCGGCGAATGCGGGAACCAGATACACCCCCTGCGTATCCGCCACCTGCGAAGCCAAGGCTTCGACTTCAGACGACGACTTGATGATGCCAAGTTCGTCGCGGAGCCATTGCACCACCGCACCGGCGATGAAAATGCTGCCTTCCAGCGCGTACTCGGTCCGGTTCCCGATGCGCCACGCCACCGTCGTCAGGAGATTGTTCTTGGACGTAATCGGCTTCGTGCCGGTGTTCATGAGCATGAAACAACCGGTGCCGTAGGTGTTCTTCACCATTCCGGGCTGGGTGCACGCCTGGCCAAACAGCGCCGCCTGCTGGTCGCCCGCAATACCGGCGATGGGAATCGCCCCGCCGAAAAGCGTCGTCTCGCCATAGACTTCGCTCGACGAGCGAACCGCCGGCAACACCGAGCGCGGTACGTCGAATAAATCCAGCAGCTCGTCGTCCCAATCGCCGGTCCGCAGATTGAACAGCATCGTGCGCGACGCGTTGCTCGGATCGGTCACGTGCACGCGGCCGCCCCCGCCGCCCGTGAGGTTCCACACCAGCCACGAGTCCACGGTGCCGAACGCCAGCTTGCCGGCCTTCGCTTTGGCGCGCGCGCCCGGAACATGGCGGAGAATCCACTCCAGCTTCGTGCCGGAGAAATACGCGTCCACCACCAGCCCCGTCTTGCGCCGGATCAACGGCGCCAGCCCGCGGGCCTTCAGCCGGTCGCACGCGGCGGCGGTGCGGCGATCCTGCCAGACGATGGCGTGATGGACTGGCTCGCCCGTCTCGCGGTCCCAGACCACGGTTGTTTCCCGCTGATTCGTTATCCCGATGGCTGCGATGTCGGCCGCAGTCAGTCCGGCCTTGGCGATCGCCTCGGTCGCCGTGTGCAGCTGCGTGGCCCAAATCTCTGTCGCATCGTGTTCCACCCAGCCGGGCTTGGGAAAAATCTGGCGAAACTCTTTCTGCGCCAACGAAACAACGCTCCCGCCGTGGTCAAACACGATGGCGCGCGAGCTCGTTGTGCCCTGGTCAATGGCCAAGATGTGTTTCATGCCGGCCACCACGTCTTGTACAGCAACGCCGCGATCAGACCGCCGATGATCGGCCCCGCCACCGGTATCCACGCATAGCCCCAGTCCGAATTCCCCTTGCCCGCGATCGGCAGCAGCGCGTGCGCGAGCCGGGGACCGAAGTCACGCGCCGGGTTGATCGCGTACCCGGTCGGTCCACCCAACGAAAGGCCGATGGCCCACACGATGACACCCACCAGGCATGGGGCAAAACCCACATCCCAACCGTATGCAGGATTGAGGTTCCTCGGTGTCAGGATGGCCAGCACACCCAGCACCAGCACGAAGGTGCCGATGATCTCGGTCAGGAGATTCGCGGCCCTGTTTCGGATGGCGGGGCCGGTGCAAAAGGCGGCCAGCTTCAGAGCCTCGCTCTCCGTGACAGCCCAGTGCGGCAGGTAGGCGAGCCACACTACGCCCGCGCCGAGGAACGCGCCGAGCATCTGCGCCGCGATATAGACGGGCACTCTTGCCCACGCGAACTTGCCGATGGAAGCCAGGCCGATGGTCACCGCGGGGTTGAGATGCGCGCCGCTGAAGGTGCCGACGGCATACACCGCGACCGTCACGCCGAACGCCCATCCCGCGGTGATGACAATCCAACCAGCGTTCTGTCCTTTGGTCTTATTGAGCACGACATTTGCGACCACGCCATCGCCCAGGATGACGAGCAGCATGGTGCCGAGCAGTTCTGCAAGAAAAGGTGGCATAGGCTTGAATGGGAAGCGGCGAAGCTACCAGCGCGGCAGCGCCTTGTCTACACATTATCAGGCTCGTTGCGAGGGGACGGTCGCGCAGCCATCGTAGGGCGATGAAACGCACGCGACTCGCGCTCGTCCTTGGTCTCGCGAGCGCTACCCCGACCGCCCGCCTTCCCGCCCAATGCCCCGACGGCTCCCCGCCGCCGTGCGGGAGGCCTACGGCGCGGCCCGCGCCACCGGCCGCGAACAGCGTCGCCGTGCTGTATTTCGCAGCGCGCGACACCGCCGACGTCTATCTCGCCGACGGCCTGACCGAAGACCTCACGAGCCTCCTCGGCAGCGTAGCGAGGGTGCAGGTGAAGTCGCCCGGCGTGGTGCGACGCGCCCAGCGCGCGGCGCCGGACAACGCACCGGCGATCGCCCGCGCGCTTGGCGTGCGCTACCTCGTGGACGGCAGCGTCCGGCGCGTCGGCACGCGCGTCCGGGTGTCGACCCGGTTGCTGAACGGGGCGACGGCCGTCGCGGCGTGGGGAGACGTATTCGACCGGACGCCCGAGGAGCTGCTGGGGTTGCCGGCGGTGATCGCCCGGGAGGTAGCGATGCGCGTGGGGGGGGGACCGGCCCTGTCATCGGAAACCGGTGCGCTCGGCACGTTGCGCACGCGAAGCCCAGCTGCCTACGACCATTATCTGCGGGGCAACTTCTTTCTGGCGCTCCGGTCACCGGATGGGACCGCCCGGGCCCTCGCCGAATACCGGGAAGCCGAGCGACTCGACTCCGGGTTCGCGGCGGCGATCGGGCGGGCGGCTTATGCCCACGCGATCGCCCGCGGCAACTACTATCGGCTGCCTGACGCCCCGATCGAAAGCCTGGCAGTCCGCGGGCTCGTCGTCGCCGACCGCGCGCTGCGCCGGGATTCGACCTCCTCCGACGCCTGGATGGCGCGCGGCTACCTCCTCGCCTTCGACAAACCGCGCACCATGGAAGGCTCGAGGGAGTCGTTCGAGCGGGCTATCGCCCTCGACGCCAAGAACGCCGAGGCGCACCATCAATACGGCGCAGTCCTGAGCTGGCTCGGGCGGGATGACGAGGCCAACCGGGAGCTGCACCTGGCGCTCGCGCTTGATCCGGGGCGCGCGACCTCCTTCGCCGATCTGGCCGCGTGGACGCACGTTCGCGATACCGTGCTCGCCGTGGCTCTGGCCGACAGCGCCGTCGCCCTCGACCCCGCCTCGGCGTTTGCGCGGCGTTGGCGGGCGCTGGCTCGCCTTGCAGCGGGCGACGTGCGCGGAGCCCGGGAGGACGCCGAGCTGGCCAACCGGCTGCAGCCCGGGGACATCGTGATGGAAAACGTGCTCGCCACTGTCCTCGCCCGCGCCGGAGACAGCGCCCAAGCTCGGGCGCTGGTGGCGCACTGGCCGGGCCGGACCGAGCACTGGCTCATCATGGCGGCACTCGTGGCGGTGGGCGATACAGCGGCCGCACTGGACCGGTTGGAGCGCGCGTCCCCCGCCCCTTACCTCTGGCGCGCCCTGCGCCGGCCGGAGTTCGACGCCCTGCATGGCAATCCGCGATATGAGCGCCTCTTGGCGGCGTTGCGGCCAGCTGGGGCAGTGGGGCCGTGAGCAGCCCTGCCTGCGGCTCGGTTGCCTCGAGGAATAGGCTCGAATCGCGGTGGCCTAGTGCTCCGGCAGCTGCCCGCCGCCCTGCGGGCGCGTCGCGCCCCGTCCCGCCGCCGCCCCGGTATGCCACCGGCGCGCGACCTCGAGGCCGGAGATACATGCGGAGAGCCACAACAGCCCTGCGGCGTAGCCACCCACCACGTCGCTGAAGTAGTGGACCCCGAGGTAGAGTCGACTCAATCCGATGGCCACGATCAGCAGGGTGGCCCCTAGCACCACAGAGAGTTGTGCGCTGCGGCGATGGATCCAGAGAA
>QHUY01000047.1:55390-59455 GCA_003223415.1 Gemmatimonadota bacterium | reverse complement strand
CCAAGCTCCCGCGCCGCCCACGCGTCGAACTCCCGCGCCACGTCGGCCAGCTCCCGCGCCAGCGCGTCCGCGCGCTCGACTTGCGTCTGGGAGGGCCGGCCATCGTAGAAGACCACGTTGCCGTACAGGTCGGCGAGGTTCTCGCGCAGCCGCTCCTCGCCGGTGATCATGCCGCCTTCCTTCGTCGCGACGATCTTCTTACGCAACGCATCGACCGACGCCCACGCCGCGCGCAACCGCGTCGCCAGCGCGTCCCCCGTCGGCAGCTTCGCGGCCCGGTCATCCAGCGCCTGCCGGACGCCGTTCATCCGGTCCACCGCGAACGTCATGTCGGCGAGGGTGCCGTGGAGCTTCGTGGCGAGGTCGAACTGCGCCCGGCGATCCTCCGCCGTGTGCTTCGTCCGCGGATCGGGCACGACCTGGAGCGGCGTCGTGTACACGGCCGTGTCCTTGGTCATCCGCACCGTGTACGTGCCGGGCAAGACGCGGGGGCCGAAGGCGGCCCCGAACGCCGCACTGGCCGCCGGGGGCACCCTGGGCGCCTTGAGCCGCATCGACCATGTCACGCGGCTCAAGCCCCGGCGCTTACTGGTGGGCACCGTGCCCAGCACCCCGCCGTCCTGGCCGAGCACCTCGATCTTCATGTCGCCGAAGATGTGGCGCTTCTTCAAGTAGTAGGTGATCACCGCGTCGCCCGGGGGGTTGGGGCCGACGTACGCCGCATCACCGTTCGCCCATCCGCCGGACGCGGAGAGGCGCTGGACCGTGGGCCGCGCCGGCATGAAGACGACGTTGCTGGCGAGCATCGCGGGCGTCAGCGCGCGCAGCGGCGTGATGTCATCGATGATCCAGATCCCCCGCCCATGGGTCCCGATCACCAAGTCGTGATCGCGCGGGTGGATCGCGAGATCCCGCACCGCCACGCTCGGCAGGTCGCCGCCCTTGTAGTGCGCCCACCGCTTCCCCCCGTCGAGGGACACCCACAGGCCGAACTCGGTGCCGAGGAAGAGGAGATCCTTGTTTACGAGGTCTTCCTTCACGACGTGGGCGTAGCCGCGCACCGGGCCGTCCGGAGTGACCAGCGCCGACCACGTCGCTCCGAAATCGGCCGACTTGTAGGCGTAGGGCCGCATGTCGCCGAACGTATGCACGTCGAAGGTGGCGTACGCCGTGCCTGGGTCGAAATGACCGGCTTCGACCGATGACACCCAGGCGTTCTTCGGGAGTCCCGGGATGTTGCCCACTACGTTCGTCCAGGTCTTGCCGCCGTCCCGCGTCACCTGCAGGTTGCCGTCGTCGGTGCCGACCCAGACGACGTCCGGGTTCTTGGGCGACTCGCAGATCGCAAAGATCGTGGTGTGCATCTCGGCGGACGAGTTGTCGACGGTCACGCCGCCGGATTGCTCCTGTTTCTGCTTTTCCGGATCGTTGGTGGTGAGGTCGGGAGAGATGCGCTCCCACGTCTGGCCGTAATCGCGCGAGCGGAACAGGACCTGCGCGCCAAGGTAGATCGTGCCTCGTTGTGTCGGGCTCACATGAATGGGCGTGTTCCAGTTATAGCGGAGCTTCCCTTCCTGGTAGTGGGGCAGCGGCTTGATGTTGCGGGCCTCGTGCGTGCGGCGGTTGACGCGACCGATCTCGCCGCCCTGGGACTCGGCGTAGAGGTAGTCCGGGTCGGTGGGATCGACGAACATCCAGAACCCGTCCCCCCCGTACATGTTCTCCCACTGGCTGCTGGTGATGCCGCCGGGATACTCCGACGCCCCGACCCACGAGCTGTTGTCCTGCAACCCGCCGTACACATGGTACGGCATGTCCATGTCCACGCTCACGTGGTAGAACTGCGACACCGGGAGATTGTCGGCCTTCCACCACTTGTTGCCTGCGTCGTAGGAATACCACAGGCCGCCGTCGTCTCCGGTGATGAGATGGTCGGTGTCGTCCGGATCGATCCACACGTCGTGGAAGTCGCCGTGCGCTCCGCCGGAGATGCCGCTGAAGCTCTTGCCGCCGTCGGTGCTGACGATCAGGCCGCCGTCCGGCTTGTAGATCCTGTTCTCGTTCTTCGGGTCGACGATGAGGTTAGCGAAGTAGAACGGCCGCCAGATCATGTTCTGGCTGCGGTCGAGCGCCTGCCAGGTGCGGCCGCCGTCCTCGGAGCGATACAGCCCGTTCTTCGGCGGCTCCGCCTCGATGAACGCGTAGACGACGTCGGACTTCGATGGCGCGACGGCGACCGCCACCCGCCCCCACGGTTTGGCCGGCAACCCGGTCGCGCCCGGCGCTTGCAGCTCCGTCCAGGAAGCGCCGCCGTCGGTGCTCTTGAAGAGGCCGGAGCCGCTGGGCGCGTTGGGACCCTCGCCTCCCGAGCGGAACGTCCAACCCCGGCGGCGGAAGTCCCACATGCCGGCGAAGATCGTCTTCGGATGGGCGGGATCCATGGACAGCAACGAGCACCCGGTCGACGCATTGGACCCCTTCAGGATCTTGGTCCAGCTCTTGCCGCCGTCGGTGGTCTTGTAGACGCCGCGCTCGTCGCTGTCGCTCCACAGTCTCCCCGGGACGCATACGTACACCGTATTGGTCTCGGTCGGGTCGACGAGAATCTTGGCGATGTGCTCGGATGTCCGCAGGCCGAGGTTGGTCCAGCTCTCGCCGCCGTCGACGGACTTGTAGACGCCGTCGCCGATGGACACGCTGTTGCGCATCCACGCCTCGCCGGTGCCCACCCAAATGACCCGCGGGTTCTTCGGATCGATGGTGATCGCGCCGATCGACTGGACCGGCTGCTTGTCGAAGACCGGTTTGAAGGTCGTGCCGCCGTTGACCGACTTCCACACCCCGCCGCTGGCGGCGCCGGCGTAGACGGTGAGGCGCGCCCCTTCGTGCACGGCGGCCAGCGCCGCGATGCGCCCGCTCATCGCCGCCGACCCGATGTTGCGGGCTCCCAACCCGGAGATCGTCTCCGAGTCCACCTGCACCGGCGCCGGCTGTTGCGCCGGCAGCAGGCGAGCGATGCCCGCAACCAGCAACGCGAGCGCGCGCGCTGAACAGCGCCCAATCCTCATCGGTCGATCCTCGCTAGTGCGAAGGAGGCTGCACGAACCGCCGGTCGTCGATGGAGACGTTGGCCTCGATCTTCTGGTACGTGATCTTCGCCCTGTCCTGACTGCCCCTCTGGCCCGTCTCGAATGAGTATGGCAGGTACACGCCGGCGACCTGCTTGTAGTCGCCGAGGGAGGTCTCGGTCTCCTGTTCCGCCCCTCGGATCATCCGCTTGGTGACGATGCGGATGGGGACGTAGTAATCGGTGTCCATGTAGTAGGTGCGCACGTCGCCGTTCGCGAGCGTGACCCTGAGCTTGAAGGCGTCGGTCCCCTCGACCTGCTCCGTGCCCACGAGCTCGACCTTGTTCCCCTTCTGCTGATAATTGATGAGGGGGCCGTCGAAGTCTGACTCTTCCGTGATGTCCCGCAGCTCCTCCTCGCTCAGCGCTTCCGGGTCCTTCTTCCCCTGCCACGGCTCGATCTTCCATCCGGTCCGGCCGTCGTAAGCCGTGATGCCGGTCATCCCCTGCAGCGCGAACTCCTGCCGGACCCGGTTCGGGCGCTTGCTCTCCTGCACGACGACCGCTTCGAACCCGCCGCCGCCGGTAAACCGGCCCGTGCGGCGCAGCGTCTGCACGGCCTGGATCCGGTCCATGCCACCGACGGTCTTGATGTACCGGGCGATGATGTCGTCGGCGGTCTGTGCCGACAGCGGCGGCGCGGTGCAAAGCGCCAATCCCACCAGTCTCAACAGTACGTTCCGCATGGTTGTCCCCGCCCCCTCACTCGGGAGTGCGTTCCCAGCGCGACCCCATAACGTACGGGGGAGTTCGCGCGGCGTCGAGTCGATCGATGTTGTACAGATCGAACATCGTCCGCATCTTTACGCCTTCCTCCAAACGGCCACGGCCGTGACCATACTGACGCGCGGGACGATCGCGCTGGCGGGCTTCAGTCTCCTGACAGGGGCGGCAGGAGCCCAGCGAGGCGACTCTCTCGACACCGGTGGCGGAAGAGG